>JACNFI010000371.1 GCA_014384665.1 Candidatus Cloacimonadota bacterium | reverse complement strand
ATTAAATAGGAAAAGATTTAACCCCAGTGAAATAAATAAAGATTTCACAGGGCAGGCGGGGCAGGCAAAGGAGCATGAAAATGTTATTTCCATTGATTAATGTTGTTATATTATTTTCTTTGTGTCCTTTGTGGTTAATCAATTTTCAAGGGAAAAGAATATGATAAAGCGACGAAAGACAAGAGAAATAAGTATTGGCATTGTAAAAATTGGTGGCAACTCTCCTATCTCTATACAATCAATGACAAATACAGATACAAAAAACGCCAAAGAAACAATCAAACAAATCAATCAATTAGAAAATGTTGGATGTGATATTGTTCGGATTGCAATTCCAGATATGAAATCTGCCAATAATATTCCAATAATACAGAAATCAACCAACATCCCAATTATTGCAGATATCCATTTTGATTATCGCCTGGCTTTACAATCTGTAAAAAATGGGATTGATGCTCTTCGTATAAATCCAGGGAATATCGGCAGTTACGATAGAATAAGAAAAGTTGTTTTTGCTGCAAAAGAAGCAAAAATTCCTATTAGAATTGGTGTTAATTCCGGCTCACTGGAAAAGGACTTAAAAGAAAAATATGGCATCTCAGCCAGGGCATTAACAGAAAGTGCATTAAGACATATAAGATATTTTGAAAAATTAAAATTTTATGATATTAAAATCTCACTCAAATCTTCTTCTGTGCCTCTTACAATTGAAAGTTATAAAGAAATGGCAAAACATGTTGATTACCCTTTTCACCTTGGTATTACAGAAGCAGGAACATCTTTTGCAGGAACTATAAAATCTGCTATAGGCATCGGAACATTGTTATCCGAAGGAATAGGGGATACGATTCGTGTTTCTCTAACTGATAACCCAATAGAAGAAGTAAAAGTCGGAATTGAAATTCTGAAGTCTCTGAATCTACGAGCAGGACCAAATATAATTTCCTGTCCAACATGTGCACGAGCAGAGATTGATGTAATAGGTATTGCCAAAAGAGTAGAATCCGAAATCAATAAAGCAAAAATAACTCAAAACCTGAATGTTGCTATAATGGGTTGTATTGTAAATGGCCCTGGAGAAGCAAAAGAAGCAGATATTGGCATAGCAGGTGGGAAAAACAGAACCGTCTTATTTAAAAATGGAAAAAAAATTAAAACTATTTATGAAAAGGATGTTGTAGACATACTTATGAATGAAATAAAAAAAATGGTTTAACTCAAAATGAATTACTGAGACGATATATCACTACTTCTCAGGTCATATTTTTATTAACAAACCGCACAAATATCTCAAAATAGTTTCTTAAAGATTTTCTTGAATCTCATAGAAAATTCCTTAAAACTTTTGCAATTAATTGTATAATGAAACAAACGGTCTCTATTATAGATATGGGCACAAACTCTGTTCTTTTATTAATTAGTAAACAAGAAGAACATAAATGGAAAATTCTTCATCGTGATGCAAGGACATCCTCTTTAGGGAAAGGTTTTAACAATAGTATGCTCACTGAAAATGCAATCAAAAGAGTCCAAAATATTCTTGCTGACTTTATAAATATTTCTAATAAATATAATTGTAGTAAAATAATAATTGTAGGAACATCTGTATCAAGGGAAGCAAAAAATATCAAAAGAATATCTAATTGGTTAGAAAGAAATTATTTTCTTAAATTATACATACTTTCTGAAGATGACGAAATAAAATATATTTATTTAGCCAATCAGAAGGAGTTCTCAGAATTTAATAATATGTTAATTTTTGATATAGGTGGTGGTAGTACAGAATTTATCTTAATTAAAAACAACAAAATAATTGCACAAAAAAGTTTAAAAATTGGTGTTAGAAGATTGAACAACCTTTTTGAAAAGACAAATGATAAAAAGAATTATATTAAAAAAATATTAACAGATTCGCATCTTCTGGATAAAATCAACTTCCAGTTTAAGTCAATAGGAGTTGGCGGAACAGTAACGAACTTAATTGCTGTGAAGAAGCAATTAAAAATATATATTCCAGAGCAGGTTCATAAGCATATTCTTAATAAATCAGATGTGGATTATTTTACTAAACTTTGGGCATCAATTTCTATTGATGAAGTCAAAAAATTAATTCCATTTGAGCCATTGCGAGCAGATGTTCTACTTTCAGGTTCTTTAATATTGAAAGAGATTTTTAAATATTTCTCAATTATAAATATTTATGTTAGTGATTGTGGATTACAATTTGGAATTTTACAAGTTTTATATGATACTAATAAATTTTGTTAGTTATGATATATTGTGCAAAAAAACAGCACAGGCAGAGGGGAAGGCTGCCTGTGCTGAGGAGGTCTTTAAAGCGATTTTTCAACCGCTTTAGGGGAAAAAATTAATTTAACCAAAAAATATTCCCAATAAATAATCTGTCAAGTTTTTTTTGCAGATTCATTAATATTTTGTTTTTCATTATCTTTTTCTACCTGTTCTGGCAGCTTTCCTTTGCCTTTTTTCAATTTATCAGTATCAATTTCTTCTTTGTTTTTAATATACTTAGATTTTGGTTTTGTTTCGTTTTTTTCTGTCTTCTTTTCTTTTATAAATTTTTTTGCACTTTTAGTTTTTGTTTCTGATTTCTTTTCTGGGCTTACAACTTTTTCTTGTTCAATAAATTCCAGAATGCCTATTGGATCGTCATC
>JACNFI010000370.1 GCA_014384665.1 Candidatus Cloacimonadota bacterium | reverse complement strand
TATGGACAGAAATTAAAGATACTCATACAATTAATTTATTAGCAATTGAACCTATAGATTGTACTATTCAATTGGTTGGGTTAGTAAGTGGCGATAATGCTGAAGAAGAAGCAAGTGGATTATGGAGTGTAATGGTTTCTTTAGATAATGTATATTTTGAACATGCACGTGGAACTGATGATGCTGCTTCCGGTGTTTATACTTTTGATGATATTCCAGATAGAGGAAGTGTTCTATTTTCTCAAAGAGAATTTTATAATACTATAACACTTGCAAATAATAAAACAGTAAGATACGATCCATCGGGTTGTGGGGGACATGAAATTAAATGGGATTGTGAAGCTAAATTTACAGCAACTCCTATGACTTTATGGGCAAATTTACAAATATTAAAAAGATGGCAGGATAGAGGTAATTTATTAGTATTTCATCCGGGTGGAGATTATACTGTTGATACTTCTCCTTATATTCAACATATTATAAGTAGAGGCGAAACAGTACCGCCTGTAATATATGGTTATATGGAATTAATTCCAGATCCACATGACCACTGGGATTTATTGAATCGGATTTCTTTCACCTTTAAGTTTTATGAGGTATAACTTATGTCAGTTTTATGGCGACATAAATTTATAGATTTATCACAAGACCCGCCTTCAGCGGTAACAGACGCTACAACTGTTGAAATGCAACCTAAATGGGCTACATATCCAACAAGCAAAATAGCTCTCACTGTTCCCGGTGATGTGGTAACCGCTAATACTGGCTGGCGTGAAGGCACATTTACTGATCCCGGTAGATACGATGTTTATATAGATACACTTATTGATTCTAGTTCCGGTCCTATTTATATAAGTACTGAAGGTGGGATGGTGAGAGAAATGGTATTTAGAAATGTAACTATTACGGGAACAGCCGATTCAAAAGAAACTTTGACAATAGGAGCGGGAAAATTGTCAGGAGCAGAACATGGCGGAAGTTTTCCCCCAAATTTTGTTGAAGGTAATGTGGGAGTAATTATACAATCCAAATGTGATAGACCTGTGTTTTGGGATAGTTTAGTAGTTGACCCAAATGTTTCAATTTCAATAGATGTGTGGGCATCAGCCGGTGGACAGGATGATACTGCAACCGCTGATATTTATCTGAAGTACTTGGAGGCATAAGTAACAATGGCTAAAACTTATGCTATAACAGAAGAAATAGGTGTTAACCTCTATAAAACTTTAGGTCTTGGAGATACTGTTGATAAGGCTATTGAAAGAAAAATTATCTCCTATGAACTTAAATTTTATATAGAAGATGATAGTAATCAATGGATTGATTTTTCTGATAGAATTGATGATAAAGGAACAAATCGTCTTGTTTCATTGGCTTCAATGCAAATCCGTGTAGAAGGAAAAGGAGATGGCAATAGTTTTTCTACTACCATGAGTAAAGTTACACTTGATAATCATGATGGTTATTTTGAAGATACTATGCCAACTACATTGGAAGAAGCGGGAACAGGAAATTCTTCATCTTTTGATTCTACTTATGGTGTTAGTGAATCTATTTGGTATGGTAAAGAATGTAAAGTTGCAGTTAGATTTGTTCTTGGAGATTTAGCTCATGTAGAATATACAATGGGAATTTTCATTATTGATAATATAGAAACTACATATCCTTTTAATACAGCTGAATTTACTTTAGTTGGTGTTCAAATGCCGCTAAGACGAGCAAGCGCATCTGAAGTAAAAGCCGGAAGAAGTTGGTATAAAGGAATGTCAATTTCATTCCTTGTTCGTGCGTTACTCATGCATCATTATGGAGCAATTTTAGATAAGAATTGGATTATATCTGAAATGCTTGAATTTAAGACAGTTAATGATGGTGCTGAAAGAGTATTAAGTCATTATGGCAGACCACCTTCAATGAAAGCTACTAACCTTGAAACAAATATTGAAACAATAAATTACCATGCGACAGATAAACACACAAGAGCGATTGCTGTGTGGGAATGGGGAACACATGCTTCTTATGGAGGAGGACAACTTACTCATGGAATTGGTTCTAATAATACTGTAGAATTGAATTTAGTAGAGGGAGTAAGACCTGCTGCCGGTGATTTATTAGAAATTTATGGTGATGCTAATGGAAATAATGGTTTCTATACAATATCAATAGTTACAGAATTATCAAGCACTACTTTAGAATTGACATTAAAGCAACCGTTACGGGGAACTGATGCATCTTCTTTAAATTACCATATTCATCGTGTCTACATGGGAATTGATAATGAATTATGGTATTGGATCCCTAAAAGAGATTTATATGTTTTAGTTGATAATACTTTAGGTTCTACTTATAAAATAAGAAAGATTTGGTTTAGTACAAGAAATGGAAATTTATATGGTGTAGCATATCCAGACCCTGATATTCCGAATGATGTAAAAGTAAATATGGATGTGTTTAAACTTACGAGTGGTGATATTGTAACTTGGAAAAGCGATAGTATATATGGATTAGCAGCTTATGTAATACCAGGTGATATTACTGTTTTAGAAGGAAAAAGCCCACATGGATTTGTTTATGTTGGTTCAAGTTCCGGAACTAGAATATTAACTAATAAAATAGGAAGATCAAGATATTTTAATCCATATAGTGGAACGAATCATTGGCATACTTATACCGAAAATATCCC
>JACNFI010000369.1 GCA_014384665.1 Candidatus Cloacimonadota bacterium | reverse complement strand
GAAACGATCCTAACACCATTTGTAATGGTGTTTTAATAAACAGGATTACAAATCCTGTTAGGAACAATTGCAATTGGAATATGAGCATTCCGTTCCTCAATTTTCATGCTACTTTGTCCGCCAGTCCCGATTTACCCCGTTAGATAATTCGTAGTGCTAATATAGTCCCCCTGGCGGATTGACTTTAATATCTAACGGGGTTAATCGCGACTCCGTTTCGTAGCTGGCGGATAGACAGGCGCCCAGACGGGCACGAACAATATTTTTATTTATTAAAATTTAACACATCGTTAATGCAAGTAATGCTTTTTGTACATGCAATCTATTTTCTGCGATTTCATAGATAAGAGAATTTTTTCCACTTGCAACTTCATCTGAAACCTCATTGCCTCTGTCAACAGGCATTGGATGGATGAAAACAGCATTATCTGTATATTTCATCTTTCTGGAATCGCAGATCCATTTAGTATATTTCATTGATTTTTTGATTTCTAATTCTTTTTGTAGAATTCCATTTTTATATGCATTTGGACTCATCCAATTTCGTGAATATACAACATTTACATTATTGTAACCTTTCTCAACCTCGTTAGTTATCTTGAATTCCTGACCGTTTTCTTCACAATATTTTTTTGTCTTTTCAATTACTTCCTTATCAAGTTCATATCCTTCTGGATGTGCGAGATTTATACTCATACCTAATCTTGATGAAATCAACAGATTTTCTTGAATCGAACACCAGGACCTTGCAAGTGCACCATGTGCCCAGGTCATTAATAATTTCTTTCCTTTCACCTCATCAAAGTATTCTTGAAGTCCCATAATATCTGCAAGTCCCTGAAAAGGGTGAAATTTATCATGAGCCATACTGAAAACAGGCACATCTGCAAATTTTGCATATTCACGAATAAGCCAATCTCCTTCTCCATATTTTGTGATTTTATCCTCAAGGATTCTTATTCCAATACCAGCCGCATATCTGGACATAACCTTTGCAGAATCTTCAATTGTTTCACCTGCGGACTTTTCTGTTTTCAATCTCATTGATTTTGGTTCAAGAAATTGGGCATGACCACCAAGCTCTGTCATCGCAGCTTCAAATGATTGCCTTGTCCGAACTGAGGGATTATAGAAAAACATTAAAAAAGTTTTATGTTTCAAAACATCAGTAAATTTGCTGCTGAATCTATTTCTCTTCATATCTTTTGCAAGAGAAAGAACTTCTTTTATTTCTGGAATGCTCAAATCCTCGGTAGAAATAATATTTCTGCCTTTCAAACCTTTTTGAATCGTGTTAAATTGAAACATACATCTTTCCTTTTTCTAAATCTTTCGCAAGTGAGGACACTTGCGTTACATTCTACCTCCCATTATCATAGCCATAATCGCTTTTTGAGCATGAAGTCGGTTTTCTGCTTCATCAAAAACAACACTTTGCGGACCGTCAATCACAGCGTCAGTTACTTCCATATCACGGTCTGCGGGAAGGCAGTGCATATAAATTCCGTTTTTATCGATAAGCTTCATCTTTTTCTCATCGCAAATCCAATGCTTATTTGCTTCAAAAAGCTTATTCATATCTTTTAAATTTTCATCTTTTATCTTTTTCCCATTTTCATCAATCTGAGCAAAATAATTCATTGCTCCCCAGGATTTTGGATAGACAATATCAGCATCTTCAAATGCATTTTTCATACTATTGCTGATTTCAAAAGAACCACCTGTTTCTTTAGAAAATTTCTTACATTTTTGCAGAACTTCAGAATCCAATTCCAAACCTTTTGGATGAGCCAGAACAACATCCATTCCCATTTTAGTTGCAGACAGAATAACACTTTGCGGAACAGAAATCGGCTTTTCCACACTTCCAGAATACGCCCAACTCATAACAATCTTTTTTCCTTTGAAATTTCCAAATTTTTCCTTTATAGTAATCATATCAGCCAATGCCTGAGTAGGATGAAATTTATCGCATTCCATATTGATGATTGGGACATCAGCCCATTTTGCAAATTCCTTGATATAACTGTTTGCCTTTCCATAAATCCATTGTGCAGGAGGTCCATACATTCTGATAGCGATGGCATCGCCAACTCTTGAAAGTACTCTTGCAACATCAGAAACTCGTTCTGTGGAGTATGCTTCTTCTTCACCTTTGATAGCAGGTGTGTAAATTTTTCCAGGGTCTAACACTTGAGCAAATCCACCAAGTTGATTTATACCAGCAGTAAAAGTCGTCCTTGTTCGTAATGACTGATTGTAGAAAATCATAAATAATGTTTTGTTTTTCAAAAGATAGCTATGGTCTTCATTCAAAGCATATTTTCTTTTAAGATACAATGCAACATCAATCAGGGTTTCCCATTCCTCTTTTGTAAAATCATATTCAGCATCAATCCAGTTTCTTCCTAAAAAATTATTAGTTCGCATACTAACTCCTTTTGTATCAATTTTTTTTATTTTCTATTTTTACTTTTTTTCTGTCAAGACAAAATTAGATTGGAAATAAAAAAACCCCTCAACTTTCATTGAAGGGCTTAAATTTGTAATTTGCAACTTGAAATTTGAAATTTATTTGTAATTTGTCATTTGGATTTTGTCATTTATTTGTAATTTGGCATTTGTAATTTATCATTTAAAGTTTAGTTCATATGACCATAGGAGAAATTGGAAAATCAGGAATATTTT
>JACNFI010000368.1 GCA_014384665.1 Candidatus Cloacimonadota bacterium | reverse complement strand
GATCGGGGTCGGGAATGACAGCTGTGGACGTTTGGAATGACTGTGTGGATGAGGCTCTGAGTTACATAAAATTTATCTTGCTGATTAAAGGGTATAGCCATTTAACAATATTTATTTTATTCAAATTTCGCAGGAGATACTATAAAAAGTCAACTATGATTTATTCAGTTAGTTCCACACCCATGAAACTTGAATAACTAATTATTCACCCCGTTGGATAGAAAAACTTATCCAACGGGGCAAGAATATCTAATTTCTAATGAAATTTCAAATGACAAATTTACCCCGTGTAGTATAGCTTCGCTACTACACGAGGTGAACAAATATCAAAAATTGATCCTAAAGAATCTCCAATACGGGGTCATAATAAATCGGGATTATCAAATAATTGGACATTTGGGCTTTGGCATTTATTTGATATTAGTCCCGACTTGTCGGGATGAAATTAAATTAACCTTACTTAAATTTTGCAGAAGGTATTATAAAAGCTTAAACGTTATTTATTCAGTAAGTTCCACTTCTGCGAAACTTGAGTTATTTTATATGTTATAATTTATTAAAGGGTTATAAAGTGAATAAATCTATCAATAATAGGTTGGAAAAGGGCTCAATTTTTCATGACAATATTGCTCTTCTAATATTAGTTATAGGTTTTTTAGTGAGAGGAATTGCCGGTACGCTTGTGCCACCGGGAATTGATGAAGCGTATTATGGAGTTTGCTCATTTCATTTAGATTGGGGTTTTTTCGATCATCCACCAATTGTGGCAATTACTGCAGGTATAGGACATTGGCTATCTGGTTCTTATTCTCCATTTAGTTTGCGGGTTGGAGCTCTGGTGATTTTCCTCTTTTCAGCGATATTAATCTATCAAATAAGTTTGGATATTTTTAACCGTGGTGCAGCCAGGATTGCCTTGATTTTTGTACATATTATACCATACTTCCTTATTGGAATGGGTGCATTTGTTATCCCTGATAATGCGTTGGGTTTATTTTGGTTACTGTTTATGTTCAGTCTTTTAAAAATAAGAAAGACAGGAGCAAAAAGGTGGTTTTTGCTTTTTGGATTCAGTTTGGGTTTTGCACTTTTGTCAAAATATCATGGGATTTTATTACTTGTAGCTTTTGGGTGGTGTGTACTGTTCTATCGCGAATGGCGTTTTCTTTTAAAAAACCCTTATCTTTATTTAGGAATTCTTATATCAATTATACTATTTCTGCCCAATGTTTACTGGAATTATAAACATGAGTGGGTTTCCTATATTTATCAATTTGGCAAGGGTATTTCAAAATTTATAATATCCCCCACACTATTTTTTCAAGGAATTGGAGTTCAGTTAGGTTATCTTCTTCCGTGGAATATGTATGTTTTGGTTGTAGCCATTGTGCTAAATTTTAAGAAAAACATTTCTGCAACACGTTGGTTATTACCTTTTGCAGTTATACCAATTGCAGCATTTACTCTTGTGGGAGCAACAAGGCAAATTTTACCGCACTGGCCTATGCCTGGTTATATTGCTGGAATAATTCTATCTAGTGGTTGGATGGCTCATTGGAAATTATCGTATCTGAAAAGATTCTTGTGGATTTCTGGAATTTTTACATTGTTAATAGTTTTCATAATAACAATGCAGGCAACAATTGGCTTTATTCCGTTGGGCACAAATATAGATTTAACTCTGGCAGGACAGGGGTGGCGAGAGGTAGTAGATAGTTTAGAAACTCAAGATTATTTTGAAAATGATAATACATTTCTATTCACGCATAAATATTATACAGGAGGAGAACTTGCTTATGGAGCTCAGAATCGTGTATTAACTGCAGTTTTTAATTATAAAGCTGCAAATATGTTCGCCTTCTGGATTGATATGAAAGAGTTAATAGGAAAAGATGGTATTTTCATTATGCAAGAACGTTTCCCGGCTGACCCCAAAAAATTATACAGAGATTATTTTGAAGAATTCATACCTCTTGATGATATTACTACCACCCGTGCTGGTAAGCCAGCTCAGACTTTCAAACTTTGGTTATGTAAAAAGTTAAAGAAATCTTATCCTCTTGAATATGGAAATGAATGAAATACAATTTTTACAAATATGATTGATTTATAAATAACTGTTTTTTCAACTTATATGAAAATATTGTTTTGTAAAAAAGTGAAAGGGATTTGATATTGATATTTATCTGTTATAGAACAAAAAAATATTTATATTTCTTCTTGACAGTAGTTTTATAATATTTTTAAGTTTAAAAAAAATATTGGAGGAAATAATGTTTAAAAAATTGATATTAATAATCGGTGGGCTATTATTACTTTTTGTTGTAATGTCCTGTGATAGTTCAACAGAATCTGATAATGTTCCTGTCAAAGTTGCAAATTATACTTTTGATTCAATTAGTGTTTATCTTTCAACCGATTCAGATACAATTGATTATGGTGAAATAGCATCTTATACACTTACTGAGTCTAAAAATATTAGAAAGAATGTAAATTATTATGTAAATGCTAAACGTACAAATGAGCAAGATTACGAAATGATAGGAAATGTTAATGCTCTTTGCAGGGGTACTATTACAATATATAGAAGAGACGACGGAATTCTTAAATGTGATTTCATATAATGATTGAAAATAATAGAATTTTATTTTTTACCTTATTGATTGTATCAAAATAATTGAAAGTATTATATTGAAATCAGAAGCCAAGTTCTGCTTCAATAGATGCCATAGCATTAATTGTATGAGAGATTAAATCTTCCAGTTCCATATCAAATTCTGAACAGGTTTTTATCTGCTCTCGGTTTGCACCTGCTGCGAATCTTTTCTCTTTGAACCTTCTCATTACAAATTCTGTATCTAAAGCTGAAATTTTCTTTTCTGGATGCATTAAAGTAGCAGCAATAATTAATCCTGTTAAGGAGTCAACTGCAAAAAGGACTTTATCCATTAATGATACTCTTTCAACATGACCTGAATGCGAACGAATTGCATTTATTACTGATTGGTCAAGGTTATAATCTTTAAGCATTTCAACAGAAGTAAAACCGTGTTTTGAAAAATCGTCTTTGGTCTTTTCATAATCCAAATCGTGAAGAAGTCCAGCAAGTCCCCATAAATCCTCATTCTGTTTGAAATATCTTGCAAAGTGCTTCATTGTTGCCTCAACAGCCAGACAATGCTTTTGCAGATTTTTATTTTTAAGATGCTTTTGAAGCAATTCAAATGCCTGTTTTCTATTCATAATTTTTACCAATTTTTTTATTTGATTATTGTTTTTTCTGGAATATTTCCATTTTTGAAATGTTTGTCAAGCCATCCACAAACGACATCTTTTTGCTCATCAAAATATTTGATATATGGTTTGATATCAAGAACTGGAGTTCCATCAAAAACATCAACCGTCGTAAAATACAACTTGTTTTCCTTTATGCTTTTTATTTTCACAATTGAAACTCCAATATGATTGGGACGATGCGGACTTCTGATGGCAAATATTCCATGTTTTTTCTGCTCAAGAAAAGGTCTTCCTTCAATATCTTCTCTTTGCGATTTATGGAAATAATACAGAATTATGGCGTGGCTAAATTTATCCAAATCTTTTAAACCCTTAATATATTTATCTTTTAATTCAATGTATGCCTCAACTTCACTTTTGAATTTTCCTTGAATGGGAATGTCTTTTTTTTCTTTATATGGCGAATGAATTATTCCAATTGGATGCAAAACGATTTTATTCATAATTTCCATCTTTCTTAATTTGATATATTCGAGTTTCGAGTATCAAGTTTTCCGCCAGAGGCAGATCTCATGCCGAAGGCAGATCCTTTGGACGCCTCCGGCTGACCAGTTTCTACAAATACTTTGCAGCCATCTCAGCAAGGACAGAGCGTTCTCCTTCATTATTGTTACCATCTTTTATGCATCTGATGAATTCATTCTTTTGCCTCCCCACTTTCTGTATTTTGGTTAACAACCCGAACCAGATAATCTATTATACGCTGTTGGTCGCTTCTTTTTTCTGTTGAGCTTTTTTTATCTTCTCACATCCTGATATAACTAAAAATATTATAAATAAAATTACAAAGTATCTTTTCATTCTAATTCCCTACTTTTTCAACAACTTTTCTATTAATAATGTTTGGTTCTTTGTATTACTTTCAATATCAATAAATAATTTAATAAGTTCAGCAAATGCTGCAAATACAATTATTCCAATAAATCCAATTATAATAGAACTGAATATAATTATTGTTCCTGTTGTTTGATCATGATAACTTAATAAACTGGCTCCATATATTATTCCAATGATTAATTGAATTCCCATCAAGACAGCTATGAACACAAAAAATCCTGATAATGTTCTTAATCCAGGATATTTTTTTTTACGATATTCTTCTTTGGTATATTTCTCATAAATATCTTCAGCATCTTTTGGTATTACCATAGTTTTATGGCAAAAAGGACATTCAATTTTTTCGCCTATTTTACTGTTTTCTATTATAATATTATTATCACAATTTAGACATCGAAATTCTAATGTAGTTATTGGATACTCTTTTTTCACTTCAATAGCATCTTCTGGCACGATTATAACTTTATTACAATGTTGACATTTTGCCGTATCTCCAATTTCAGAAAAAAATGTTATTATCTTTTCACCACATTCAGGACAATTAAATTCTAATTTCATCTTATCCTCCAATTCTTATTCGTTTTTTATAATATTTTTTTGTTTTTCTATATATTTCAATTTCATATATTCTTCAATATTTTTCCCAGCAATACCAACCTTAGATGGAGCAATTAAACCAATAATAGAACCTATTGTAGAAACTCCCCATCCTATTATTTTGGTATTATCATCTTTTGATTCAATAATTATTATCGAACCTACAATTGAAAGGCCCAAACCAATATAAGTTAATCTTGTGAATGATCTTAAATTTTTTCCAGCGTTTTGTAATAGCATTAAATCAGGATAATAAAGCATTTTATCTTTCAATAAATCTATATCTTTAAATAATTTAGAATCCCTTAATATCATATCATTTAATTGTCGTTCTTTTATAAATATGCTGGAATATAATTCAATATCTTTAAATATACCATAAAGATTATTTTTTAAGAAAATAATATCATAAGTACCTTCTTTTGTTATTTTCTTTATATAAAAACCATTTTTGTCAGTCAAAGTGCTATCAATAATATTACCAGTATTAACATCAAGGAAATAAATTTTAATATTTTCATATTCAAAATCTTCGCTTGTTAATGCTATCATTGCTTTACCTTTTACTGTTATATCTGCCATTAAATAGGTAAAATTTAATAAGATAATAATTATAATAAACATCTTTTTCATCTTATCCTCCAATTATTTATTTATATTTCTACATCTTTCTTTAATCATCTCCAAAAACTTGGGCTGCAACTCAATCAATATGGACTTTCTATTTAATTCCTTTGCTACCTTACCAGTCGTTCCTGAACCTGCAAATGGATCTAAGACGATGCCATCTGGGGGGCAACAAGCTAAAATTGCATTTCTTGGTAATTCTTCAGGGAATACAGCAAAATGCGCTTTTTCTAATTTAGCACATTTCATTTCCCAGAAATCACCCGGGTTTTTCCCGTTAGGATGTCTTCTAATCGTCTGTAAAACATAATGCATTTCTGTCATTTCTTTATCATATTTATTATCAAATTCCAGCAATTTTTTAAGTTTTATCCAATCTTGTGTACTAGGTAATGAACCACCAGCATCCTTACGAAACCAATGACCTGCGGTATAATCATATCCTAATTTCTCATCAATTTTTTTAATTGAAATGCCTTTTTTCTCTCTCCATTCTCTTAGGTAATCACATATGACATCCTGAGGGAGCTCAATTTTTCTTTTTTTAACATATTTTATTCCCGTAATAGAAGAACGTCCTCCTGGAGATGCACCAACATTAATTTCATGACCCTTAAATTTTCCACTGTAATTAAGTTCCTGGTTTTTCTTTTCAATTTGAGGTAATAATTTAATATAATCCTCTTCGCTCAACTCTCCTGGAAATCCAAAATTATTGTTTTTCGCAAATTTGTATAAATCTGAATTTTTAAAGCATAAAGACGATTGGTTTGCTATATACTTTTCTTCTTTTGATTTGTAAGGAATACGGACTGCATCTAAGTTAAAATAAACTTGCTTTTCCCAATCATCGCGGGTAAAGAAATAAATCGGTTCGTAGGTATTAGTATATCTTGTTTTAACTGGAGATGGCATATGATTAGGTTTATACCAAATTATTTGATTTCTTAATAGCCAACCTACCTTTTTTTTGTTTTTACAAATCATTTTAACTTCATTTATCATTCTATATGCAACTCGTTGTGGAATCATTTGTAATCCTTTATCAATATATGTATCTCCAATATTCAAAAAATATGCTCCGTCTTTCCTCAAAATTCGTAATAATTCTTTTGAAATTTCTACCATTTTAGAGATGTGTTCTTCAGGTGTTTGCTCATGACCAATTTGCTCAGGCATATAATAATCTCTTAAATTCCAATAAGGAGGAGAAGTTACAATGCAAGAAACAGATTCTGAAGGTATTTTTTTCAAACCCTGCATGACATCACCCAAAAGGACTAAAGGAATATTATCCTGTGGTAATTTTATATAATCCATATAATCACCTATAACATTTTTCTCTTAATAATTTTACCTTTTTTATCTTTCAAGCGACAATATCTTATAACTAAAAATAAATGAAATACCTCTTCCATACTATCTATTTGTTTCCCAAGTTTCCAGTTTCCCACCTTCTCCCGACTTCATCGGGATTCGGTGGACAGGCAAGTTTCTATAAATACTTCGCTGCCATCTCAGCAAGCACAGACCTTTCACCTTTGATAAGCGTAACATGACCAGATAGTTTTTCATCCTTAAATTTTTCAACCACGACACTCAATCCATTGCTTTCAGAGTCTAAATATGGAATATCAATCTGATATGGGTCGCCTGTAAGGACTACTTTTGTACTATCTCCAGCTCTGGTAATAATTGTTTTCATCTCATGTGGAGTAAGATTTTGGGCTTCGTCAACAATCATAAACTGGTCTGGCAGGCTTCGTCCACGAATATATGTCAAAGGTTCAAGTTCAATAAAACCATAATCCATAAATTCATCAAGAGATGAACTTCGTTTTCCGAATTTATTCTTTTCTGATTTTTGTTTTTCATGACTATGTAGTAAAATTTCCATATTATCATAAATTGGTTGCATCCAGGGATTGTACTTTTCTTTTTTTGTTCCTGGCAAATATCCAATATCTTTTCCAAGAGGGAAAATCGGGCGAGTAACAACCAATCTTGTATATTTTTCTTCTTCAATAACTTTTCTCAATCCAGCAGCAAGTGCAAGAAGTGTCTTTCCTGTACCTGCGATTCCAATAAGTGAAACGATTTTTATATTATCGTCCAGAAGAATCTCAAAAGAAGCCTCCTGCTCAGGATTCAATGCCTGAATGCCCCATATAGGGTTTTTATTATAATAACTTAAAGGAATTATAACATTTTCATCTTTATTGTATTTAGCAACAATATGATTTGAAAATTTTCCTTTCTCAAACATCAGTATAAACTGATTATAACATTGGAGACCAAAACTATTCTCAAATCTCTTTTTCTCTTTGAATTCCTCAATTTGCTCTGAAGTAGTTTCATACCTCAAAATTCCTGTATACAATTCCTCAAAGTTAACCGTCTCTTGTTCATAGTTTGCAGCTTTAAGTCCAATTGCATCAGCTTTTATACGCACATTTGAATCTTTTGAAACCATAATAACTTCTTTATCTGGATACTTCTTATGAAAATGATATGCAGTTCCGATAATAAGATTATCGTTCTCATCAGTTATTAGAATATCTTCTATATCATCTGAAATTTTATGTGCAAGAGAAACCTGTAGAGTGGAACCATTATCTAATTTTACGCCTTTGGATAATGAATTCTGCTCACGAAGTTTATCTAACAATCTGCTGATATGTCGGGCATTACGACTTTTTTCATCTAATCCTTTTTTGAAATTATCTATCTCTTCAATAACAGTTATTGGTATAACAACTTTTGCATTTTTGTACGCAAATATAGCATTAGGGTCATGAATTAGGACATTTGTATCAAGCACATAAATTTTTTCCATATCTTTCCTTTCTTCTTTTAACCACGAATTAACACGAATTAACACTAATAAATTTTAGTTATTATCTCGTAACCTCACTCAAATGCACTTGATATTTGTTTCGCCATCTTTTTCATCCAAGGGATAATGTGTTCCATCCATAAAAAATCAGAATAATAAAATCAGCGTCTATCAGTTCCATCTGCGTTCATCTGCGTGCTATTACGATAACCGAACTTTTTTATTGACAATATAAAATTAATAAATTTATAAAGGAAATAAATGTCAATATTTTTGCAAAACAGACTGGAGGAAAGATGTATAATATAGTTGAAGGCAAATATATTGCTGAAAATAAGAAATTTGCAATTGTTGTTAGTCGTTTTAATGAACTTGTCTCCCAAAAATTAATTGACGGTGCTCTGGATTGTTTGAAAAGGCATAAGGCAGATGAGAAAAATATTACACTTATCTGGGTACCTGGAGCATTTGAGATTTCATCAATTGCCAAAAAGGCTTCGGATTCGGGTAAGTATGATGCTATAATTTGTCTTGGAGCTGTTATTAGAGGTGATACACCTCATTTTGAATATATCAGTTCTGAAGTTAGTAAAGGAATAGCCCAGGTTGCTTTAAAAAGTAAAATCCCTGTTATATTTGGAGTTCTAACTACTGATACAATTGAACAGGCATTAGAGCGAGCTGGAACCAAAGCCGGAAATAAAGGGTGGGATGCAGCTTTATCTGCAATTGAAATGATAAATTTATTAGAGAATTTACCCGTTTAGGCTTAACCGAGATTAATCCGTTTAGGTCCCCGCTGTCCCCGCGGACGCGGGGAGAGGACTAACCGAGAGTAATAGGATGGGTTCAAGAAGAGAAGCTCGCGAAATAGCTGTTCAAACTCTTTATGCACTTTGTTTAGATTCCAATGAATTTTCTCACGATTCTGTTGATAATTCAAAATATATAAATGAAAAACTATCTCAGATTATTGATTTTAATAACAAATCGTTTAGTAATTCTCAAAATGAATTTTGCAATTTCTTAGTTAATAATACATATCTAAATTTGGAATCTATTGATGATTTAATAACAAGGTTTTCTGAGCACTGGGATCTTAGAAGAATATCAATAATGGACAAGTGTGTCTTACGCATGGCAATAATGGAAATGGAGTTTACTGAAACTGATGGCAAGATAGTTATCAATGAAGCGATTGAGATAGCCAAGAAATTCAGTGGAGAGAAGTCGGGCAAGTTTATAAACGGTATATTGGATGCAATTATGCATCGCAATAAGTAGGATGAAAAAAATTTATGTTAAACTTTTTGAAAGAATTTCTAAATCCCAATTTCTATCCCCGATTTAATCGGGGACTAAACAATTTAAAAAATTCAAATGTTTAAAGTTTTAAACTTAACAGAATCACCAGTTTATAGATATGCTTTCTGTGGGGTTTACTGGGAATTTTGTATTTTGCTTATTGGAATTTGTTTAGGATTTAGGGTTTCGTATTTAGAATTTATCAACTTTTTTACCTCATCAGAGAAAAGGACTTTTTCTAATTAAGGATATAAATGATAAAATGTAGTTTGGGTATTTTTGCTTATAATGAAGAGAAAAACATTGGTCAACTCCTTAATGCTGTTGAAAATCAAGATTTGAATCAAGCTTCTATTGAAGAAGTTATCGTTGTCTCAAGCAATTCCACAGATAGAACAGATGATATTGTCAGAGAATTCGCAAGTAAAAACCCCAAAATTAAATTAATTGTTCAAGAAGAGCGAAAGGGAAAATCCTCAGCTATAAATATTTTTCTTAGAGAAGCAAAGAGTGATATACTGATAATAGAAAGTGCTGATACAATTCCTGCCAAAGATACTATAGAAAAGCTGGTCCTTCCATTTTCAGATGAAAAGGTTGGTATGACTGGTGGCAGACCAGAGCCAATAAATAGCCCAAAAACCTTTATCGGCTTTGCTGTCTTTATGCTCTGGAGATTGCATCATAAAATGGCAATGATTTCGCCAAAACTTGGAGAGATGGTCGCGTTTAGAAATTTAGTAAAAGAAATTCCAGAACACAGCCCTGTTGATGAGGCAAGCATTGAAGCAATTATCAGAAATTATGGATTAGAAAAAAAATATATTCCTGAAGCGATTGTTCATAATAAGGGTCCGGAAAATGTAGGTGACTTTTTGAAACAACGTCGTCGCATTTATGCCGGACATCTCTGGTTGGAAAAGAATCAAAATTATAAAGTCGTCACGCAGAAATCAGGCTTGATTATAAAATTAACTATGACGGAATTCTCATTAAATATTATTAAAGATGCAAAGATACTTTTTACTATATTTTTAGAAGTTCTCGGAAGATTTTTAGGCTGGTATGATTTCAAAATCTTGAAAAAGAATCCATATAAATGGGAGATTGCAAGTTCAACGAAAGATTTGAGTCAAAATAGGTTTTAATGTTATTTTTTCTTGACAATTTTTTAAAGTATGACATTTAGTAATACCAAGAGGTGAAAGATGAGTAAAACAAAAATTGCGATTACACTTGATAGTTTAATCTTATCGCATTTAGATAGGCTTGTAAAGGAATATATCTATCCAAACCGCAGTAGAGCGATACAAGAAGCTGTAGAAGAAAAGCTGGTGAGAATAGAGCGAAATCGTTTAGTTCGTGAATGTGCCAAGTTAGATCCTGCCTTTGAAAAAGCATTGGCTGAAGAAGGATTATCAGGGGAGCTATCAGAATGGCCCGAATATTGAGAGGAGAAATAAGGTGGGCTGATTTAAATCCAGTAAGAGGTCATGAACAAGCAGGTTATCGTCCTGTGCTTATCGTAAGCCATGATGTTTTTAACGAGCACTCAGGAACTGTAATTGCTATGGCTATAACCAGTAAACCTCAAAGAGCGGGCTTTCCTTTGACTATAGAACTTAAATCTGAAAAGTTACATAAGAAATCCTGGATAAAAATCAGTCAAATAAGGACTCTCTCCGTTGAAAGAATTGGTAAAACGCTTGATAGTGTTTCACCTGAGTTATTGGCACAAATTGTTGATGGTTTGAATGAGATTGTTGGAGACTAACATTACCTGCAAAAGTGTGTGGTTCAAGTTACAAACTTGAACCAGCAGAAGGCAGGAGAATGAGTTAGAGGATGAAATAAGTACAATTAATTTTGGCACATAAAATAAAACAAGAGGAAGGTAAAAATGATGAAACAAAATATTAATCCCAATAAAATGTGGAGAAAAATATTACTTATTGCAATTATTGTTGCATTTGCTTTTATACTTACATTATGCTCAAAAAAGACAACCTCACCAGAAGAGAAATTATTACCACCATCAAATTTGGAAATTTCTTTAATTGAAAATAATAAAATACAGATTTCATGGCAGGATAATTCTACTAATGAAACAAAGTTTCTTATTTCACGAAAAGTTGGAATATTTAATTGGCAAGATATTTTTGATGAAGTTGAAGCTAATATTACCACTTTTTCTGATGAAATACCTACAAACACAGATACAATTTATTCTTACAGAGTTAGAGCATTTGATGGAGAAGATTATTCAGCGTATTCTGACACAGTTGCCTGGTTTTCAGAAAGTTCTGCTCCAACAAATTTACAATTAGAACAAATTGCTCAAGATAGCATAAAACTAACCTGGCAGGATAATAGTATTGGTGAATTGAACTTTCGTGTTGATAGAAAAATTGGTAACGCAGAATGGCAGGAAAACTATAAAATAATTGAACCAGATACTACAAGTTATATTGATTACAACCCATCTTTATATGATACTTGTTATTACAAGATTTTTGCAGTTTGTGGAAATTCTTATTCTGATTCCACACGGAATTATTTCATTCCATTTCTTCCAGCACCAAGCAATTTACAAATAGAACCCCTTTCTGCAACATCTGTTAAACTTACATGGCAGGATAACTGCGATAGGGAAGATGGATATCTCATTTATAAAATGGAAGAAGGTAGTGATTGGGATTCTACAAATGTTTCTGAAAACACTGAAGAATGGATTGATGAAGATGTAATTCCAGGAATTATTAATTATTATAAACTCTGTGCTTATATCGGAGATGAACATTCTGGTTATATTGAAGATAGTTTAAATACTTTACCTGCACCAACAAATCTACAAATAGAACAATTAAATGTGCATACTTTTAAACTTGATTGGCAAGACAACAGCAATTTTGAACAAGGTTTTAAAATTGATAGAAAAATTGATGATGAAGATTGGGTAAATGAAATTGGAATTGTTGATTCTAATATTACTACATGGACTGACTCTACAATTGGAAGAAATTATGATGTTGTTTATTATAGAGTTTATGCATTTTATGAAGAATACAATTCCACAAAGATTGAATCAAATAGTAATATTTCTTTTCCAACTCCATCTAATTTAACATACCAGAAATTAACAATTTCCAGCATAAAACTAAACTGGATAGATAACTCTAATGGTGAGGATGGTTTTAAAATTGATAAGAAGGTTGGAGAAAATGAATGGCAATTAGATTATGCAATTCTTGGAGAAAATATAGAGGAGTGGACTGATGAGAATGCTGAAATAAATGAAATAATTCAGTATAGGATTTATGCTTACTGCGGAAATAATATTTCATATTCTGTTGAAACTGGTGAGATAGATAATACATTTCCAGCCCCAACAAATTTAACATACCAGAAAATAACAATTTCCAGTATAAAACTAAATTGGACGGATAATTCTAATGGTGAGGATGGTTTTAAAATTGATAAAAAAGTTGGAGAAAATGATTGGCAGTTAGATTATATAATAATTGGAGAAAATATTGAAGAATGGACAGACGAAAATACTGAGATTAATGAAACAATTCAATATAGGATTTATGCTTACTGCGGAAATAATATTTCTGCTTCTATTGAGACAGGACAGATAGATAATACTTTTCCTGCACCGTCAAATTTAGAATACCAGAAGTTAACGATTTCCAGTATAAAATTAGATTGGATAGATAATTCTAATGGCGAGGATGGTTTTAAAATTGATAAGAAGGTTGGAGAAAATGAATGGCAATTAGATT
>JACNFI010000367.1 GCA_014384665.1 Candidatus Cloacimonadota bacterium | reverse complement strand
CTGATAGATTGTTTGGCTGAATTTTTCCAGTGAAAGAAATGGTTGTGGAGATCGAGAATGGATTGGGATAGGCAGAGGACGTAAAAGCAATAGATATTTCAGGATCGGCAGAAATGGAGTCCGTGGTTACTTCGATAATTTCTGAAGGAGGGCTGAATCCCTGCTCATAGACAGATTTTATATAATACTGATAGGTTGTATAACTCTGTACTAATGAATCACAAAAGGTTGTATAGGGTGTCCTTGCCAGAAGGTTATCATCCCTGAATATTGAATAGGCATAATTTCTTTCATTTGCCGGTTGCTCCCATGTAAGATTTACTCCATGAGAATCCACGGAAGCGCTGAAATTAACCGGCGGGTCAAAGGAATAAGGCGGATGATACTGCCCCAATCGTTGGAAATCATACTGGTAGGTTTTCCAAAGTATTTCAGATGGATCATACGCTTTTTGAAGATCATGCACATATATATATATGCTATCATTACAAATCAATGTAAAAGTTACCAAATCTAAAAAGCTGTCATTATTTACATCACCGAAGACAGAACCATTTAAAAAAGTACAACCTCGTGGTCTAAGTGGAAAATTCTGTATTATGCTTCCATCATGATTTATTCCTTGAATATATCCTATATTATAGTAAGTAAGACTCGAATCAAAGATAATTTCCATATCAGGATTGTTATCTATATTTCCTATAATGATCGGTCCGAATATACTCCCCGTACTATTGAATTCGCTATTCATAATAATTTCACCATCTTTTGAAAAGATATAGAGAAGATGACCCGTTGAATATAAATCTTTTCTCCCGATTATAATTTCTAATTCTCCATCCTGATTCACATCTCCAACTGCTACCGAACATTTTGTGTAATAGGGTAAATCTTGAGGCCAACCCGACAAAACTGACCCATCGTATTTATACACATAAATACCTGTTGGCACACCAGTATAACCCGTATTTGAAGCAGGAGCAATAATCTCTAAATATCCATCACCTGTGAGATCTGCCAACACGGGTGTTGAGAAATGAAATGCCGCATCCCCGTTATACGCTTGTTGTGGCCATCCTGGTAGGATATTACCATCGGCATCTATTGCATATAAATAATACAGATCATAAAATACGATTTCAGGCGAACCGTCTTTGTTTATATCACCAATAGCAGGGACTACTGTTACACCATTGGGAACTGGAAATGGAAAATTATCATTAATACTGTTTCCCTGAATGTCCACTACATATAAATAATTTTGGTAGTGTAAATCTTTATCTCCCCAGATTATTTCTTTGTTTCCATCACTGTTAATGTCATATGCTATTACCGTACTTGCAGTATATCCAGAAACGGGCAATCCCGACCCAAAATATTTTGGCCAACCCTCGATATTATTTCCATCCTTATCAAGAATATAGACCCACCCGGTTCGTGAAGTTTGCAATATTTCTAAATATCCATCATTTGTCACATCTGCAAATGACATAGTTCGTTGTACTTCAGATGGTGTGTATGCTTCCCAGATTGTCTCTCCTGTAAGATCAATTGCCCATACATAATCATGTATAGATATTACTATTTCAAGGTAAGGATCATCATTAATATTTACCACACCGACACCCCTACTTGTGCCTACTAGAGTTAGTTCTTCATATGATACTGGAAAGCCGGGTAATTGTTCGTAATCTGCAAATAAGAATGGATTAAGGAACATGTAAAAAATTATAATTATTAATATAAACTTCATCATATAATCCTTGTTAAGTTTGGGTGCCAAGAGTAACCTTGGCACCCGATTATTTATCTACTGATTATTATTCGGTACTAAAACCCAGTCTGTAAATAATTGAATATCTTCAATCTTTGTGAAGTATTTACCATAATTTTTACCATTCCAAATGGTACACAAATAATAATATCCGGAATCACCTTTCACTCCAAAACTTACCTCACCATCTACGTCAGTAACATCATAATCAGATTGACCTTCAAAGATCCAAACAACTAACAAATCCACAATTGGTTCGTAATACGTTTCGAAATCTCCGCTTCTAACTGTAATTTTACATCCAGGTAACTCATCACCGGCAAATAAATTCGCAGTAATGAATAGTGTCGTTAATATTGCGAGTAGTGCAATTTTTCTTAACATTTTATGCTCCTAATTCTTTTATTTACTCCCAATAAAACGTCCTTCTTATACTTGGGAGTTAGTTCCATATAAGAAGTAATTTCCCCAACTCCATATCCTGCACTCAGATTCCACTCCTTGAATTCCAAAAGAGAGGGTTAAAAGGAATAACCTGCCTACTCAGGGAAATTCAGCAGACAGGTGCAGGCTATGTAAATTTGTTTTTGCATATAATATTTTGGAAATTGTATTGTATATCTCTGAACTCATATTGTTTTTGTCTGTTTTCATAATCACCTTCAGATATGCAGTTTATGGTAGAGGGGGGGGGGGTAAGACAATAGTGTGGCTTAATACAATTCCGAATTTATTTTTTCTTTTCATAATATGACCTTGAGCCAGAAGCAATACATAAAATAATTACTGTCAAGTTTCAGGTGCACCATAAACAAAAAGAGCCCTCGAATTTATCCTTCAAGGGCTCTTAAATTATCTATAAATGAATTTCTTACATATCCTCAAACCGCTCCACGCATTCGATGTTCTGGTTCTTCAGCTCT
>JACNFI010000366.1 GCA_014384665.1 Candidatus Cloacimonadota bacterium | reverse complement strand
GGGCTTTGTCATTTTATTTGACATTAGGAATTAGTCCCCGCGTACGCGGGGATAGAAATTATTGTCCCCGATTTAATCGGGGATTATTACTGATTAATATTTCCTGTTTGGCTCTGGTTCATCCTTCGGAGTAAACCTACGGAGAACGGGCTTGTCCAGGATAGAGTCTTGAGATTTATTTTACCTGATAAATAGATAATTTATATTCTATGAGATCTGCAAAATGAGTAATTTCACTTCATTTTTGGCTACGGCTTGCTTCGCCAAGAAAAGTGTCATTCCCGTGAAAGCTTGTCCTCGAGAAATCGGGGACGGGAATCCATTCCTTACAACCTGTCTTTTACTGCGTCTTCACTCTATATGGATTCTCCCCAATTAAATTGGGGAGCGGGGTCGGGAATGACATCTGTGAACGTTTGGAATGACATGAGAGTGCAATTTTGCAGAACCCATAATTTATATACTATGAGATATGCAAAATGAGTGATTTCACTTCATTTGTCATTCCCGTGAAAACGGGAATCCATTGAAATAAGGGTTTTTGGATTCCGCATCAAGTGCGGAATGACAAGCAAATGGTGTTTTGCAGATCTTATTTTATATACTTAGAAAGGAGAAAAATGGCATTAATCAATTTAGATTATTCTGGGAATTATAACAAATTTGATACTGAAGATATGTATGGAGAAATAATTTCACTCCCAGCTCAAATTGAAGAAGTATATTTCAATCAATCTCCAAGTAAAATTTCTCAGTATTATAAAAATATCAGAAAAATTTTCATTTCTGGAATGGGCGGGTCTGCTATTGCTGGAGATATTGCTAAATGTATATTTGAAGATATAATCCCGATAACTGTTGTAAAGGATTATTACTTACCAAACTATGTTGACGATTCAAGTTTAGGGATAGTGTGTAGTTATTCTGGTAACACAGCAGAAACTATAGACTGTTTTGAAACCTTTAAGAAAGAAGGTGCTCAAATTGCAATGGTAACTTCAGGTGGGATATTGAAACATTTTTCAACAGAAGAAGAATATTTGATAAAAATGATACCTGATGGCTTTCAGCCAAGAACTGCAATTGGTTATTTGTTTTTTTCAATTGTGAAGATTTTAGAAGAACTTGAACTTATTCCAGACCAAAGTATAAATGTAAAACTTACTCAAGTTAATATTAGAAGTAAATTGGAACTTATTTCAAAAGATATATCATCTGAAACTAATTTAGCGAAAAATATTTCAATGAAACTATTCAAGAGAATACCAGTTATATATAGTAGTAATCCAAAGTTATATCCACTTGCTTATAGATTTAAATGTCAGTTTAATGAGAATGCCAAAAATCACGCATTTTCTCATACCTTTTCCGAAATGAATCACAATGAGATAGAGGGGTGGGAATCTAAGTATAATTTCAATTTAATGCCCATATTTATTAGAGATTTCAAAGAAGAAAAGCGTTATTTAAACCGACTGAAAGCACTACAAAATATCTTTAAAAGAGAAAAAATTGAGTTCATAGAAATATATACTGATGGAAAAACTATGATGGGAAAGATGTTTTCAACGATTCTGCTCTGTGATATGATAAGTTATTATTTGGCAATTCTCAATAAAGTCAATCCCTCAACAATCAATTTTATAGATGAGTTAAAAAAATCAATATTATGAACGAGTATTTTAATATTGCATTTTTGACATCAGGAAAAAGTCGTGGTTCAAATTTTGATAGTGTTGTAAAATATATCTCAAAAAACAGACTTCCCATTTCTACTAAATTCTTAATCATTACAAGACCTGATGCTCCAATTATTCAAAGAGCTGAAAATAATAATGTAAAGTGGATTCTTCTTTCTGATAAGAATAATTTTG
This sequence comes from Candidatus Cloacimonadota bacterium, assembly GCA_014384665.1. Taxonomy (GTDB): domain Bacteria; phylum Cloacimonadota; class Cloacimonadia; order JGIOTU-2; family JGIOTU-2; genus JACNFI01. The sequence continues at coordinate 11,452 of JACNFI010000366.1, read as the reverse complement.
AACATGATTTGCTTGAATTGCTTTCTCAGCATAATGTTCATCTTGTTGTTCTTGCGGGATTTATGAGAAAGCTTTCACCGAATTTTCTTGATAAATTTAAAGGGAAAATAATCAATATCCATCCTGCTTTGCTTCCTAAATATGGTGGAAAAGGAATGTATGGAATGCGGGTTCATCAAGCGGTTTTTGAGAATCATGAAAAATTTTCGGGTGCTTCAGTCCACTTTGTTAATGAAGAATATGATGCAGGTAAGATAATATTTCAAAAGAAAATACCTATTGACCATCTTAAATCTCCTGAAGAGATTGCTCACGAAGTTTTGAAGATTGAGCATGAAATCTATCCAAAGGTTATTGAACAACTGGCTTATCAATTTTTTAGTAAATTAGTTTACCCTGTGGAAAGCGAAGCTATTCCATCAGGGTGAATTAGTGAAATTTATGGATAATAATTTTACAGGTTTACAGATTTACAGGTTTACAGGTTTACAGGTTTACAGGTTTACAGGTTTACAGGTTTACAAGTTTACAGGTTTACAAGTTTACAAGTTTACAAGTTTACAAGTTTACCAGTTCACCAATTCACCAGTTTACAAGTTTAAATGAAAACCATTGCTGTTGCTACCATTGGATGTAAAACAAATCAATACGAGACTGAAGCAATTTTAAATCAGTTTATCAAATCAGGATATAAACTTGTTGATTTTTCTCAATCTGCGGACATCTATTTAATAAATACTTGCTGTGTTACAAACAGAGCTGAATACAAATCCAGATATCTTATTAGAAAAGCAATTGTACAAAAAAAGAATAATACAAATATAGTTGTTACAGGATGCTATGTTGAAAATGATTCTGATTTCCTTCATCAATTTAATGACAAAATTTTAACATTTAATAATAATGAAAAGAGTCAAATATTTAATTTTATTGTAAATAATAGTAAGAGAGAAAATACCAAGTCATTTTCAAATCAGTTTATAGAACTAACAACAGACAAATTTTATCTTCATACTCGCGTGCCAATTAAAGTGCAAGATGGCTGTGATTTTTTCTGCTCATATTGCATTTTACCTTATGTAAGGGGAAAACCGAGAAGTAGAAAACAGGAAAATGTTATCACGCAGGTTAAAAAATTAGTAAAAAATGGTGTAAAAGAAATTGTTCTTACCGGTATTAATCTTGGTTTGTATGGAAGAGAATTTGCTGATTATTCTCTTATTGAACTTTTAACAGATTTAAGCACAAAAACTGATATACAAAGAATTAGATTGAGTTCTATTGAACCGATGTTTTTTTATGATAGATTTATAGAATATCTCGCAACTAATCAGAAAATTTGTCCACACTTCCATATACCATTGCAAAGTGGTTCTGATACTGTTTTAAACAAAATGAATCGCTATTATAATTCAAAAGATTTTATAAAAATAATCATAAAAATAAAGAATGAAATTCCAGATGCAGCAATTGGCTGTGATGTTATAGTTGGCTTTCCAGGAGAAACAGATGCAGAGTTTGAAAAGACATTCTCATTTGTTGACAAATTGGATATCAGCTATATGCATATCTTTAGATATTCTCCTCGTCCAAAAACCGCAAGTTCCTATATGAAGTGGAAATCTAATGGAGTTAAAAATAAACATCGTATGCATCAGCTTTTAAAATTGAATGCTAAAAAGAAAAAGAAATATTTTAATTATCTTATTGATAATAAGATTCCACTGAAAGCTGTTTTAGAAAAACAGGAAAATGGTATGTGGACTTCTGTTTCAGACCACTATGCCAGAGTTTATCTAAAAGATGAGAATGCAAAAAAGGGTGAATTGAAAAATTTAGTTGCCAAAAAAATTCATTCAAATGGAAATGGCATTTTAGGTGAAAAAATATAAGTTGGAGGGAAAAACATAATAAATGATAAAAGAATATAAAGGAAGACAAGAAACTAAATCAGGAATTTTAGGATTTGTTGATTTTTGGATTTGTTGATTTATTAATTTGTTGATTTAAAATCTCCAAATCCCCAAATCCCCAAATCCCCAAATAACAATTATGAATAGAGAAATATTAAAAGAAAGAACAAAACAATTTGCATTGCGGATTATAAAAGTTGTGGAAGCCTCGCCCAAAACCGTTGCGGGACGGGCAATTGCTAATCAATTAATTCGCTCCGGCACTTCTGTTGGCGCCAACTACCGTGCTGCGTGCAGAGGAAGATCTAAAGCAGAGTTTAATTCTAAATTGCATATTGTATTGGAAGAAGCTGATGAAAGTTTATTTTGGTTGGAACTGATTATAGAAACAGAACTTTTACCGAAAAATAAAATTCAATCATTATTAAAAGAAGCAACTGAACTTACTGCAATATTTGCAAAATCCTATCAAACAGCAAAGAGAAATAAATGATGAAATCACCAAATCACCAAATCACCAAATCACCAAATGCCGTTTTAGTTAAAAAAATAATTTTCTAAAAGGTTAAGACAAATGGGAAACGAATATAAAGAGAAGCAGATGTTAAATCCATATATGTAGTTTTGCCTATACGGAGGTATAGAAGATGTCAAGCAGATTGATAAAAATATTTGAGGATGAAAAACTTATAAAAAGAATTAAAACACACTTACCATATTTATTTCAGATTGCAGAATTAGAAAGTTCAAGAGCTGGAAAGATTGGGATGGAAGTTGGGTCTCTTCGTGAGAAAATAATTGTTGCTTTGCTTATACAAATTAATTGGAATAATACAGGAGGATTTTATTACATACCACTGGAAGACCAAAAAGGACTTTTTGATAGAATAGGTAAAGAAAGATATATTAAACTTCCTAAACAGGGGACAAATTCAAGAGGTGTAGAAATAACCAAGGAGGCACTATCAAGTTTAGTTGAAGATGCATTATCCAAAACTATTAAAATACATTGGCAAAGAACAAAAATAGATTACAACCCTTACAAAAGGTGGGTGGATTACTGGAGGGAAGATTGAAATGAAAACCAACCGAAGAAAGAAGGGAACTCAAACGAGTTCTTTCGGCTCTCCCGGGAGAATAAACCATGATTCTACAGCCTTTTATACAAGCAAACTATACGAAGGATTGCCCAAGGAGCAGAAAGTTAAGTATGTAGAAAATCCTATCCCGGAGCAATTTTTAGATAAAATCTTCTGTAAGTCTTCTGAAATGATGGAAGAGCTGCCAGATAATAGCGTTCATTTAATGGTGACCTCCCCACCTTATAATGTAGGAAAAGAATATGATGAGGATTTTACACTTGAGGAATATTTGGGATTTTTGAAAAGGATTTGGAAGGAAGTTTATAGAGTGCTTTTTCCTGGAGGTAGAGCATGTATTAATATTGCAAATTTAGGCAGGAAGCCATATATTCCCCTGCATACTTTTATTGTGAGAGATATGCTTGATTTGGGATTCTTGATGAGAGGAGAAATTATATGGAACAAAGCTTCAAGTTCAAGTCCTTCCACAGCCTGGGGAAGTTGGCTTTCTGCGACTAATCCAACTTTAAGAGATATTCACGAATACATATTGGTTTTTTCTAAAGACACATTTGGTAGAAAAAATACCAAGAAGAGAAAAAATACTATCTCAAAAAAGGAGTTCCTTGAATCCACTAAAAGCGTATGGACATTCCCGGCAGAGTCTGCTCGTAAGATTGGGCATCCAGCTCCTTTTCCCATAGAACTTCCGTATAGGTTGATTCAACTTTATACTTTTGAAAGAGAGATTGTTTTAGACCCTTTTATGGGGAGCGGTCAGTCCGCAATAGCAGTAATAAAAGCAAAACGGCATTATATTGGATATGATATAAATAAAGATTATATAAAATTAGCAGAAAGACGCATTAGAAAATTTCTAATAGACTCTAAATCTCCAAAATTGTTTGATTTCAAAAATGATTAAAATAAATCATAAAGTAACAAAAGTTTCAAATAAAATCTGGCAATGGGTACGGGATAATTTAGAAGAAATTTCAGATGAAGTTGGTGTAGATAAGAATGGGAAATACTTATTGGCTTATGAAGGCTGGGGTGGGTTCTGCGTAAGCAAGGTCTATGATTCAAAAAAATCTGATGAAGAAAATGAAGATGCTTATTATGAATTTGCAAAAGAACAAAGTAGTGAAGTGATAGATGAATGGGTAGGAATTTATAGAAATCGTTATTCTTTAATTGACTGTGGACATGAACCTACAGGTCTTTATGGAGTTACTTGGGCTTTATTCAAAAAGTATTCTAGAGAATCTGGAACGCTTATTTTAGCCCAAGGAGAGGTATAAAGAAGACTTTATACCTAAAACATATGAATTTATCTTTGGTGTCCTTTGCTTGCCCCGTAGGGAAGTATGAGCGTATCGGGGTGTGCTTTGTGGTGAAATAAAAAAATGATAAAAATAAATAATTTGAAAAAAAGTTTCAACAGCAAAGTAGTACTTAATGGGCTTAATCTAACTATAGAAGATGGTAAAACCACAGTTATCATTGGTGAAAGCGGTTGTGGAAAAACAGTTTTGCTAAAGCTTCTTGTAGGTTTTCTGAAACCTGATTCTGGTGAGATTTATTTTAACCAGCATCGTATTGATAATATTGGCTGGAAAGAGTTAAATAAATTAAGAAGAAAATTTACAATGGTTTTTCAAGCACCAGCATTATTTGATTGGTTAACAGTTTTTGAAAATGTTGCACTGCCTTTACGAGAACATTCAAAATTAAAAGAAAAAAGAATAATTGAAGAAGTAGAAAGTAAGCTTGAATTAGTAGGATTAATTGGTGAAGGAAATAAAATGCCATCTGAAATAAGTATTGGAATGCAAAAACGGGTCAGTCTTGCCCGAGCCTTGATAATGAATCCTGAGTGTATATTTTATGACGAACCCACAACAGGGCTTGACCCAATTATTGCAAACAATATTATTAGTCTTTTCGCGAAATTTCAAAAAACATTAAATACCACATCGTTAATTGTCTCTCATGATATTGGAAATGTATTTAGAATTGCTGACAAAGTAGCTATGATGAAAAATGGAATAATAATCTCTGAAGATAGTCCAAAAGAATTCAGGAAGACCTCGGATGCTTATATTAAAAGATTTATAGCCCATCCACAAGATAATGAAATGAAAAAATAAATCGGGAGATTAAATGCATACTTGGAAAAATGAAATAGTGGTTGGCTTAATTGTTATTATTGCAATAATTGCCATTATTGCAGGAAGCATTTTCTTTACATCTTATTCTGTAAATAAGGAGCAGTATTATATTACAGCTGTCTTCCCCGAAATTGGTGGATTAAGTGTAGGTAATGCAGTGTTTGTGAATGGTGTAAGACAAGGAAAAGTTAAGAGAATCTTTCTAATTGATGAGGGTGTTGAGGTAATTTTATCAATATCAGAAAAAGTAAAATTGTTTACTGATACAAAGATTATCATTACTGAAATTGGTTTGATGGGAGAAAGACAAATTGAAATTTATCCCGGCAAATCTAAAAAGTTATTAGATAATTCAAAAAAAGTTAACGGAATTTATATTTCAGGATTTCATGAGAACTTATCTCAGATTTCTCAGACAATAAATCATATAAATAAATTACTTACAATTTTTGAAAATGTATTTCAAAATGAGCAAGAAAGTAAATCAATTGATAAAATTATCAAAAATATTGATAAACTTATAAATAATATAAACGGCTTATTTGATGATAACAATAAGTTTATAGTTGATTTTAATAAAGCGAACAGTGTTATAGAATTATTTGATACACTTATTGTTAAAAATAAAGACAAAATAAATAATATTGTCTCTCTTACTAATGAACAACTTGTTGAGATGAAATATTTGCTGAGTAAATTCAAAATTTTAGCAGAGCATTTAGAGGATAAAAATACAGATTTTGGTCGCTTTACATCAAGCGATTCTTTATACAAAAAAGTTATTCATGTTGTTAATAATTTAGATTCATTAGTCACTGATATGCAGAAAAATCCAAAAAAATATTTTAGATTATTTTAAATGAAAATTTGCAAAGTTTATCTTTTTATGAAGCTTTTCCACCAGAGGTGTCCAAAGGATCCACCTTTGGCTGGGAACCTTCGGAAATAATTAGAAAGAAGGTATAAAACTATGAAAACTATAATCATTGGAATTTTAATTCTTCTTATTACTTATCCATTAACTGCTATGCAGTTTGGGAAAAACAAAATCAATTATCCTGATATGGAGTGGTCAGTTATAAGTACCACACACTTTGACATTTATTATGAAGGAAATCTTGATTTTATTGCAGAGGTTACAACTGTAATTATTGAAAATGCATATTATAGATTTCAGGATTTGTTTCAGTATTCAATAAAAGATAGAATACCTGTTGTGATTTACAACTCACACAATGAATTTGAGGAAACTAATACTATTTATTGGATAATTGATGAGGGAGTGGGTGGCTTTACCGAATTTATTAAGAATAGAGTGGTTGTTCCATTTGATGGCTCTTATAAAAGATTTGAATATACTATTATTCATGAATTAAGCCATGTGTTTTGTTTTTATGCACTGCAAGGTGGAAGAATAACTAATCTTGCTTCAGGAATTTTTTTCTCTTTACCACTCTGGTTTTCAGAAGGTATTGCTGAGTGGAGTTCAATACATGGTTCTTATTATAATGATATGTTTATGTTAGATTTAGTAGTAAATGATGCAATTATTCCTTTAGAAGAAGTTGATGGTTATTATGCATACAGGGAAGGAGAATCATTCTTATTGTTTTTGGAATCGCAATTTGGCACTAATAGTGTTATTGAATTTCTATATAATACCAAAATTTATAAAAGTGTTCATGAATCAGCAAAGAGGACTTTCGGTTTTTCTTTCCAAAATCTTGAAGACCAATGGAAATTTTTTCTACAAAGAAAATATAGTATATTTATAAACAACAATGGACTTCCAACAGAGAAATATCAACAAATTACGCATCACAAAAATGATGAATATTATAAAAATATAAATCCAATATTTTCTCCAGATGGCACCGATATCCTCTATTATTCAAGTAAATCATATAATATGGGCATATATAAAAGTTCAACTCTTGGTTTGTATAAAAGTAAGCGATTAGTTAAAACAGGTGTTTCAGGAAGTTTTGAGGATTTCCATTCTATGAAAAGTTCTATCTCATACTTTCCTGATGGTAAGAAGTTTGCTTTTGTTACAAAGACAACCAGAGGTGATGATATAGCTATATGCAGTACTAAAAATGGAAAAGAATTACAAAGAATACATTTAAATTTTGATAGTATTTTTGAGTTAGATGTCTCACCAGATGGAAGCAAAATAGTGTTTACTGGGCTTAAAGATGCTCGGGATGACTTGTATATTTATGATATAGAAGGTAAAACTACTTCTCGTCTCACAGATGATTATTATGACGATAGATATCCAAGATGGTCCCCAGATGGTAATAAGATCGCCTTTGCTTCTCAACGGTTCATTGATAAGGTTTTTGAGCAAAATACTGATTCTTATATGTTTTCTAACCTCTTTTATAACATATTCTTTTATGAATTAAAAACTGACAGTATCTGGGCAGTTACAAATGAGGAATATGACCATCAATATCCTATTTGGACATCAGATAATAAGTATCTTATTTTTACTTCATATAGAGATAGTTTGGCAAATATTATTGCTTATGACTTTTCAAAAGAAGGGTATGCTCAACTTACAAATACTCTTTGTGGTAGTTTTTCACCCAGTATTACCAAAGATGATAATCAATTAATTTTCTCAACATTTTACAAAAGAGGTTGGGATATTTATCTTTATAGCAACCCATTAGACAGTTTATCATATTTTGAATATTCAAAAATTAAGAAAGTAAAGAAATTTCCTTTTAGAAAAGTGTTTCCCATTTCTGAATATAAAAGATTTTACAGAGTAAGAAAAGGACTTTTAACATCCAGAAAAATTATCTATGATTCTAATTATATTTCAAGAAGGGATAGTTCAGATGTCAAACCTGATACTATAAAAGGTAAAGAACCAGAAAAGGAAAAATACAAACTTGTTTTTACTCCGGATTTTGTCTTTGGAGGACTCGCTTATTCAACCGGGTATGGTCTTTCTGCACAATTGTATATTGCATTAAGTGACATACTCGGTAATCATCATATTAATATTATTACTGATGTTAACAAGTCAATAGCTGAAAGCAATGTGTTAATCAGCTATTACTATCTTAAGAAGAGATTTGATGTGGGAATCGGATTTTTCAACCTGGTGGATAATTATTATTATTTGTATTATAGTGGCCGGGAAGAATTAGAGAAAGAAAAGAATACTGGTATGCACACTATTATTGGTTATCCAATTGATAAATTTAATCGTATTGACTTTTATAATACACTTAGATTCTGGAGAAAAGAATGGTTTGAATGGGAAAATGGAGAATGGCAACCAATACAATCAAGCTCAAAGGAAAAATGCATTTATTCCACTGCTTTGTTCTATATTCATGATACTGCACTTTGGGGTTATACAGGTCCAATAAAAGGTTCAAGAGTAAGCATTGGGGGAGAAAAAAGTTTTGGATTAGAATATTTAAATATTTACTGTGACCTCCGCAACTATTTCGCTCTTTCAAGAAATTATCAGTTTGCATCAAAACTTGAACTTGGTATTAGCACAGGCAAGGATAAACAGGAATTCAATTTAGGATATTACTACAACTTAAGAGGATATTTAGATTTTGAAGAACATGGGTATTCTATTGCAGTAGGAAGTTTAGAATTTCGTTTCCCATTCATTCATAATCTTAAACTTGGATTTCCTTTACCAATATGTTTAAGAAACATAAGAGGAGCAGTTTTTACTGATGTGGGTAATGTCTGGGATAATTACAATGAATTTAAGTCAACAAAACTAAACGATTTGAAAATGGGTTATGGATTTGGCACAAGAATGAATCTTGGATACTTTGTGCTGAAGTTAGATTGGGCCTGGAGAGCAGATAAAGGGTTTAGCGACCAACATCCATCTTTCTACTTCTCCTTGAATGCAGAGTTCTAAGATGATTAAGAATGACAAATACGATTTGAGAGAATCTTTTTGAAGCCTATATTTTAAACAAATAATAACTATGAAGAAAATTATTTTGTATTTTATTTTCTTATTCTCCATCTCTTGCAGTCAAACATCATTAATAAAACCTTCCGATAAGAACGATTATTTTGCCAAAGCAGAAAATTATTTCAAACAACGAGAATTATCAAAAGCAAGAAAATTTGCTGAAAAGTTTATAGAAAAAGAACCAGAAAATTTTAAGGGATATGAAACTTTATTGAAGATTTTTGAGAAACAAGAAATAAAGCCCAAAGAGTTGCTTGCCCTGGAGCAAAAGTATCTAAAACTTATTGCACAGATAAACTTACCTGATAGTCTTTCCTTACAAGTAAAATACATCTTTGAAACTGCAATTGAAGATTCTTCAGCAGAAGCAATTTTAGATACAATCATTTCCAAATATCCAACCTGCAACATTACAAATCAATCCGGACAAGAGAAGATTTTTGAATACGCAATAATGCGAGATGATTCATTGCGAGTTGAAGAATTAAATAAGTTTTTACAAAAATATGAGAAAAATAAATGGTCGGCTCTTGGCTGGAGATATCTACTTTTTTCTTATGAAAATATGGGTGAAGAAAAAAAATTAGATTCATTGCTAACCTTTCTTGGAAATAATTTCTCAGATTCTCCCAAAATGATTAATATGGTTGCACGATATTATTTAAATCTAAAAGAGAAACTGGATTTTTGTGAAGATAAAATGAAAATGATAATTTCACAAGTTGAAAGGACTGAAGATAAACCCGCTTTTGAGTTTTGGAGAGCGAAGACAAAGGGAGAGAGGCTTGCAAAATATCGTTTTACGCTTGCTCAAATTTTATATGAAAACAAAAAATATGAAGAAGTTTTAGATGAGTTATCAAAAGTTGAGCATGAGGATTTGACCGCAAAATTCTATTATTTAATGGGGAAAACTGAAATGCATATTGACCAGAAATCTCTTGCATTTACACATCTGCTAACTGCTGTAAAAATGGGTGATGAGAGAAATCATTGGACTCCCAGAGCAGATTCATTATTGAAAGAAATCTATTTAGAATTCTCTAATGGTGGGGATGATTCTATGCAATTTACAAGAGTCTGGGCAAAATACAAAGGACCGATTTTTAGAGATGTAACCAACGAATCAGGCCTTTCTGATTACAAAAAAACAAGGATTGCCTGGGGTGATTATAATAATGATGGATATGATGATATCTTATTAAATGGCAATACTCTATTGAGAAACAATAAAGACGGAACTTTTAGTGATATTAGCGAGGAAGCAGGAATTTCTGAAGGAAAAACAAACGGTGGTGTCTGGGCTGATATTGATAGAGATGGTTATCTTGATTTTTTTGCAACTTCATCAAATACATCAAAGAGTGATATTTTATGGAAAAATTTGGGAGATGGCACTTTTCTTGATATTACAGAATCAACTCCGATTGCAGATACATTGCAAACTGAGGGAGCTGCTTGGGGAGATATTGATGGAGACCTTCTACCTGATTTGTATTTAGCAAATTATGAACGCTGGGAGATTCTTGATAACGAACCGGATTTTTTGTTTCATAATGAAGGTCTCCGACCAGACGGGATCGTAGACCCGGAAGGAAATGGCGAATTTTCTGATGTGACAGAATTACAAAAGATTATCCCACCCTTTGGTGAGAATCAGGCGGGACGAGGTGTGAATTGGGGAGATTATAACAATGATGGCTTCCTTGATATTTTTGTATCAAATTATAGATTAGACCGCAACTTTCTATGGAAAAATCAAAAGGGAAAATCATTTGAAAATGTTGCAGAACAAGTTGGAGTTGAAGGTAATTATGTTGATGGCTGGTATGGACATACTATTGGCTCAGAATGGGGTGATTTTGATAATGATGGGGATATGGATTTGATTTGTGCAAATTTAGCCCATCCCAGATTTATAGAATTTTCTGATATGACAATGCTTTTTGTGAATGATTTGAAAAATAAAAAATTCGTTGATATTAGAGAATCAGCTGGGATTACTTACGATGAATGCCATAGCGACCCATCCTGGGGAGATGTCAATTCTGATGGTTATCTTGACCTGTTTATTACCTCAATTTATCCAAATCGGAGAAGCTACCTCTATCTTAATAATAGGGATAAGACCTTTACTGATATTACTTTTTTTGCTGGTGTTCGTACATTCAATTCCTGGGGAGCTGCATTTTCAGATTATGATAATGATGGAGATTTAGATTTGCTTGTTTGCAGTAGTGAAGGCATTCATCTTTTCAGAAATGAAAGTGAAAAACGAAACTGGTTGGAAATACAAATTTTAGATAAAAATATTTT
>JACNFI010000365.1 GCA_014384665.1 Candidatus Cloacimonadota bacterium | reverse complement strand
AATAATATTATCATGTCCTATTATGCTAGTTACATCCGCACCTGAACCAATCACATTAACACCATCTTCAATATTGATATTTTCATAATAATTTCCAGGAGCTACTTGAACTGTGTCACCACTATCTGCTATATCAATTCCGTATTGTATAGTTGCAAAAGGATTTTGTGCAGAACCGTCTCCAGTAGTATTTGAACCAGTAGTTGAAACATACCACACAGGTCCTGAATAAGATGGATTTAAAACAAAGTCAACATCTAGTGTTATTTGATCCTTAATAACAGTTACATCATGGATAGTCTGGGAAACATATCCAGGAAGCATTGCTGTTACATCATACGTACCGGAGTTAATAGTTAGAGAATAGTCACCATTTTCATCAGGATTTACTGTAACTGTATCAGCAGTAACTTGTACATCTTCTACGTTACCTATACCTCCTGATAATGTTACAGTACCCAGTATTGTTCCTGTATTTGATTCAGTAATAAGATGCCAAATATTACCTGTTGATGTTCCGTTTGAATTTTTTGATATTACCTGCCAGTAATAATCGGTTGCATAATCTAAGGTTCCAGGATGATAAGTAGATGTTACTGGTAGATTATCTAAGACTTTTACATTTGGTGGATTTACTGTATCAAAATAAAGATCAATATGTTCAGTATAGTCTCCATTAGTCCAACTCAAATCGGTTTCAATAGATATACTATCTGCATTATGTGTTGGGATTGGATTTCGAGCAGTTGGAGGGGGTAGTGTACTTTGATCGTAGTAAAAAGCACCCATGTCTGAAACAGTTCCGTCTGGATCTTGAGGTGATGTTGGATCTCCTGCATCAATACATGGTGAGTTTGAAGTTATATGATAATCTCCATCTGATGGGTATACAAAAAGTGGATCGGTATCTATATTTCCATCGAGCCAAATTACTGTTCCACTATTATTAGTAATAATTCCTGCTTCTCCCCCTTTTATGTCTGAGTAGGCAATTGTTATTGTGTTTGAATTACCATTATCATAAAAATATATTTCTTGAGGATTGTCATTCCAAAGTATGCAATTAACTAAACTTGGATTAGAATTATAGCGGCAATATGTTCCTCCTGCATTAATTGCTGTATTACTAGATATAGTAACATTTACTAAACTTGGATCAGAATCGTTGTTGCAATATATTCCTCCTCCATTAGTTGCTGTATTACTAGATATAGTAACATTTACTAAACTTGGATCAGAATTATAATAGCAATATATTCCACCTCCATCGTTTGCTGTATTACTAGATATAGTAACATTCACGAAACTTGGATCAGAATTAATACGGCAATAAACACCACCTCCATTATTAGCTGTATTATTAGATATTGTAACATTAACTAAACTTGGATCAGAATTATAATAGCAATATATTCCACCTCCATCATTTGCATTTCCATTCCTAATAGTAAAACCGGTTAAGATAGCAGTCATATCCTCCCCATTACTAAATTCAACTACAGTATCATCATTATTCCCATCAATAACAGTTTGTGAAATATAACTTGTATCCTGAGTGGTAAGATATTTAGAAGCTACAGTGATATTTTTTCCATTATAATTAATATTCTCCACATAAGTACCTGGTTGAACAAGAACCGTATCTCCTTCGCTAGAGGTAACAATACCATGCTGAATAGTTGCAAAAGGATTTTGTAAAGAACCATCACCCGTAGTATTTGAACCAGTGGTTGAAACATGCCATACTGGTCCTGAATAAGGTTCTTCAACATTGAATGAATTGTAAACTGTGGTATATGCAGGTGTATTATCATTATCTGCTGCGGTGATCATAACACTATGAATTCCACTATCGTATGGACCACATATAGAATAATAACTTCCATTTACTGTAACCTCAGTCGTATCAACATAAAAATGTACTTCACTTATACCACTTACGTCTGTTATTGAACATGAAATCTTAATTTGTTCGCCTATATCAATAGCACCATTACTATTCCCGTTATACTCCTGTATAGTAACGTTTGTGATTTCAGGTCCCTGCGTATCGCTATCCAAAATAGTAATTACTTGATGTGATGTTTCATTCTGATTACCTGATGTGTCAAAAACTCTGGCATATACTTCTATTGTTTGTCCTTCAGAATAATTTCCAATGTCTTCTGATTCAGAAAAAGATCCAGAATAAACATTATTCCATTCCTGTGAATGTAAAGTTCCGTCATCCCAAAATAAAATAACATTTTGAAGGTATGTATTATCTAATGCAGTAACCTGTAATGTGATATTCTGTCCTTCAATAGGGTTTGCTGGAGATATTTCAACAGATACTTGAGGATTTACGTTCGGAGATTCTAAAATCTGAAAACTATCTTCGTATAATAGGTCCCAATTATTCCATGGATCCTTCTCATATTTCTTTAAAGTCCAATTACCGCATTTATTCGCTGCGATATGACCCTCTACCCAAATCCATGTCCACTGTTTATACTCTGGATAATAATATCCTACACCAGGATCTGGAATAGTATATTCACCCGAACTGTAAAGAGAGCCGTTTGGTTCATACCATTCGGTCTTAACTTCAACAGCTTCTGACACATCAGTATAACGACTCCATGTTACTGCTTTCTCACCAGCTTGATAAAAGGTATTAGTAGGATTAATGGGATTCCATGGATCATTCCCTTGAACATCTT
>JACNFI010000364.1 GCA_014384665.1 Candidatus Cloacimonadota bacterium | reverse complement strand
GCATGGTTCGGATTGCCTACACGCTGCGCGTTCCGGCAACCGCACATGCCGCGCGTTAAGTTTGAGATATTTCCATGACACATGTTTTCTCTGGACTAAAATTTGAGGAGGAATTGAGAATTGTCGAAGAATTTGGACAATGGCTAGTGGGAGTTGGAGTTAAAACGCATGATACTCGATTTAGCGAAATGATTGATATATTAAGAATAATCGTTCAACACTATAAAGATGAGAACATGCCTGAATTGTTTGAGAAATATGATGAAGCGACTCTTTACGTAGTATTAACTGAAGCTACAGCTTTCGTTAGGATATTTTTTGCTTTCAAAAAAACTAAGAGCCATAAATTGCCAAGGACGAAATTTAAAGAAATGCTAAAAGGTCCACTGCTTCCTTGGAATGAATCCCCAGATCAAGCAAATATACAAGCGAGAAACACTCTTTTTGAACTTGAAATGGCGGCATTGTTTAAGAGCGCTGGGCTAAAAATATCAAGTTATGATGATGTTGAATTCCGTTTCAAAAAAAAGACTTTTAATGTTCAGTGCAAGAGGATTCATAGCCCAAATATGATTTCAGAAAATGTATCCGGTGCCGCAACCCAAATTACAAGAAGAATGCAAGGTTCGAACACTAAAGGACTAATCTGCATTTGTATTGATAAACTTACCGAGAAAGAAGGCTGGATTCTACAAGCGGAAAATCATCAAAACGCTGGGCTATCTCTTGATCAAATTTGCCGAGATTTTATACATACAAACAATCATTTGTGGCAGAATCTTGTAAATACAAACATTCTTGGCACTCTTATTATCATGAACGCCATAGCATTATTGAATAAGCCAGATTCCCTTCTCACTAACTGCAGACAAGCAACAATGGATATAATACCAAGGAACATAATTCACCAACAAAGCGACTATAGGTTGATAAAAGATTTGAGCAAAAAATTATTAAAACCTAAAGCTATTAGTAGTTTTTGTGGCTCCTGATTTTAAACTTAACAAATCAGTGTACCCGACCGGTGTTCCGCTACGCTTCACACCGGCCGGTAACTTCTACGTTAGTTGAAGGAGAAGCATGGAACATCTCATTAAGCTAGTTGAAACTTTAGCATGGCCAGCAGCTGCTATTTGGTTAAGCTATATATTTCGAAGTGAAATTCGAAAACTTCTTGGTCGAGTTAGCGCTCTTAAATATAAGGATATTGAAGCCAAATTTGAGAAAGAGTTAACAGCGGCAGAAGAAGAAGCGAAGAAAGCCATTCCCGAAAAAGCAAAATTTATCTCAGGTGATGAGGAGTCTGTCTATCCAGCTCCATATGATTCCCGATATGAACAGCTACTAAGGATAGCAGATGAATCACCTAGGGCTGCTTTACTTGAAGCATGGATAGAAGTTGAATCATCACTCTCTGAAGCCGCCGAAAAGTTCAACATTTATAATTCTAGGAGAGTGCCACCAAGAAAAGTTGTTATAGAACTGATAAATACTGGAAAATATGCAAAAACAATTCTTCCACTATTCGAGGATCTAAGAGGGCTAAGAAATGAAGCAGCACATGCGCCTCAATTTGTTCCTTCTAAACGACAAACCAGAAGGTATTTGCAAATGGCAATAGAAATGGCTTTGACATTTCAAAACCCACTAAATATCAACTAACAATGCAATCAAGCGGAAAACTAGGCCTGCGGCCTATTTTCCGCTTATCGCAGTCGTTATCTTTCGAATAAAAATGAAAAATATCCCTCCAGAAGTTTATGTATATTTTGATCACAACATTTTAGACAGTTTGGTGAAAGGCGATCTTTTTAATATAAAGGGTTTGTTAAAAAAAATTAAATGTATTGCTTTATTCTCAGATGAGAATATTAAAGAAATTGTTAAATCAAAGGGTTACGAAAACAAATTTCTCGAAGTATTAAAAGAAATTGAAGCACAATATCTGACACCAATAGTAAATGAAAGCTTTTTGCCTACAGGTAATGCAAAAGTAAAAAAGGTTGATCCTTTTGAGGCATATAATACCTACTTGAATAATGTAGATTCGTTACCAAGGTTCGGCTATGGCTTATCGGGAATGCTTCTGAAGTATTATGGCGGTTTAGAAGATAAGACTTTTGAAGAGATAGCTCAGAATGGAGCACAGGAACTTAAGGATTTTCTTAATAAATCATTAGAAAATATTGAGGATATTGATGAAATAGACCCAAAACTTAAAAATGCCTTAAAAGATTTTTTTGCGGAAGCACCGGAAATTATAAAAGAGTCAGGTCGAAATCTCGCAAACCAATTGGATGGTAAAAGCGAGGAAGCACAGGTAACTCAATTTGAAAAAGCAACAGGTATCGGACCGAGAACTCTTAACAATATTAAAGGTCCAAATGCACTATTAAAAGTGTGGGATAGCGTAAAAAAAGGGTTGCCCGATCATGAATTAGATTTGGAAATCTTTTTCGGCATTAAGCCAGCACCTTGGTCTCCAAATCCGGAGAGAGAATTGACCATATTAGAAAAGGTTAACGCCATATACCATCAGCTCAATTTTTTAGGGTACTTTAGAGATCCACACATGAAAGTTGAAAGAAGGTTCAATTCCTCTTTCAGTGATATGACTCACGCAGGGCTTGCCACTTTTTGTCATTTATTTATTTGCAGTGATAAAAATCTTACAATGAAAGCGTCAGCCGCATATGAATATTT
>JACNFI010000363.1 GCA_014384665.1 Candidatus Cloacimonadota bacterium | reverse complement strand
CCGGTGGTAGGATTGATAATGCACAACTTGATTTATCTCTCTCTCAAGGTCTTGCTTGGGATCAGGCAAATGATACTTATGAAAGACTTGGTTCAATTGCAGGAATAGCAACCTCGCAAAGTGCTGGAGATGATTATCTACCAATCCAATCTGATATGCGAAGGTGTCTTTTAGAAGATGCCGGAACTGTTGCTTATTATATTGATAGCACTGACCCAATAATGAAAGACGGAACTACAGTAGCCGTAAGCGGGACTGCAACATCTCAACCTGAATTTTTTACAACAGAAGAAGATAGGATATTAACGGCAGGAACAAGTGATTGGACAAATGCAGCAGCGGGTGATGCTTATGCTTCTTTTGACAAGACGGGAAATTTGAGTTTGACTGCTGATGCCATAGGAGATTATTGTTATATTACTTTTGCTAATATCGGAACCAATCTTGAAGACGGGAAACGATATGTTTTGGAATATGACTATACAGAAACAGTTGCAGGATTTGAATTTAAACTTACAGGAGTTACAGGACAGACAATCGGAGATGCAGTAGCAGGAACTGATAAGAAACTTTATTTTACCGCTGTAGAAGATTATGCAACCACAGACCAATTACAGATTATGGCAACTGATTCTACACTTGCTCAAGGCGATTTTGATAATTTCAGTTTAAAATGTTGCCAGTTATTAGATGCAGGCGGTGATTTTGTGAATGATGGTGTTGTGGCTGGTATGTATATCAGAAATACAACTGATAGTCCAGATAGTTATGCTTATATTATGCAGGTAGAAGCAACGAAACTTACATTAAATACCGACATATTCCCCGATGGCACTGATGCTTATGAAGTTGGAACTGCTGATTTCAGCGGAACTGATGGACAAGTTATGGTAGAGATACCCAAATTCTACTATAAACAATATAAAACAGGAGATATTTTCTACTGGTATATTTCAAAATATGATTTAGCTGGTTTTGACTTACACGAAGCATTCTGGAAAGATGGACAAGAAGTCGATTATAGATATTATTCAGCTTTTGAAGGCTCGATGTATGATGCAACTGCTGGCGGAATGACATCAATAGCAAATATTCCAGTTTCAATATATGCCTCTGGTGACAAGATGTGTTCAGTTGCTGGACAATGGACAAAAACGAATGAGACAAGAACCGAATATAGAACAATGGCTGCTGAGCGTGGAACAGGATGGCGACAATTAGATTATTATCTACAATCTGCTGTGCAACTATTATATCTAATTGAATATGCAGATTTCAATTCGCAAACAGAAATTGGAATGGGCAGAACTGAATTATCTGGTGGGGGATGGACTGCTGATTCTTATATTGGATATACAGGTTATAGTGTTCTTGATGGTAATGGGACTAATTCTGTAAATGTTGGCGGGGTTTCTGGTCATCTAAGCGATTATATGACTTATCGTGGTATCGAAAATATGTATGGTAATGTATGGAAAATGCTTGATGGTATTACTTGGGATGGACGATGGACTGGAAGTGCTGCTGCTCAACCTGTTTATGTTACTAATAATAGTAGCTATTTTCAGGATGCGGCACGAGTAAATATGCAACATCTTTGCGATGCAAGTTACATCGAAGCAAACGCAGGATATATTGGAAATCTGGAAAATGTAACAGGATTTATTCCATCTGATGATGGCGGAAGTTCGTCAACTAAAATTTGCGATTATTATTATCAATATTCAGAAGCGGGGCGAGACTACTGGCGTGTGGTTCTGGTTGGCGATGATGCGGATGACGGTTCGGGGGCGGGCGTTTTTGCGCTTGGTGTGCATGCCGCTTCATCGTATGACGGTGCGCATATCGGCGCTCGCTTAAATTACTAATTATAAAGGAGTTGCAATGATAGACATAACGGGATATGAAGGTAAATATGCAGTAACAAAAGACGGCAGGGTTTGGTCTTACCCAAAGCCTTGCAGCTCCATAAACGGTATATTTCTAAAACCAACATTAACTGTTTGTAAAAATAATAGAAATAAACCACATAATCATCATTCCGTTATGCTTTATAAGAATAATGAAGCAAAACGTTTTCAAATTCACAGATTAGTTGCTCAAGCATTTATCTTAAACCCAGAAAACAAACCAGATATAAATCATATAGACGGAAATCCTTTGAACAATAATGTTAATAATCTTGAATGGGTTACTAAATCTGAGAACATTCGGCACGCTATTTCAAGTGGGTTAATTGATAACTTTACAGAAAAATGTAAAAGGATAAGAAGTGAAAATGGAAAGAAAATGGGAGCAATAAATAGTAAGAAATTTAGAAGATTATTTTCTATGGAAACTGCAAATCAGATAAGAAATATCTATGCAAAAAATAAAATATCTTTTAGACAACTTGCAAAAGAATATAATTGCTCTGATAAAACAATTGGAAACATAATACGAAATTTATCTTATGTAATTTAGGAGGTTAAAAATGAAAAAATTATTGATTTTAATGTGTTTAATATTGATGGTTTCAGTTTTATCAGCGAAATATATTATCAGGGATTCAGAAAGTAATACCAAATTTGCGGAATACGAATATCTGCAAGGTGGGATATTATATCGTTTTAATTTCAAACAGGTTGAGATAATAACAGAGAGAGACACAACTTTTATGTGGCGATATAAAGAGATATGGTTGCCAGAATCTATTAATAAAGAGCA
>JACNFI010000362.1 GCA_014384665.1 Candidatus Cloacimonadota bacterium | reverse complement strand
AATATTTTTATAAGATGAGTTATTATATAACAATTTTGTTTAATCTTATTAATATTTAAAAAATATTCATTAAAGTTCAGTAATTTCGAAATATATTTTTCACTATTTAATTTCTTATAATAAAATCTATCAATAATTTCTAAAGCTATATCCTGATTTAAATTACTATTCCTTATTTCTTTAATAAATTTCATTATTAAAAAGCAATCAAACTCATCAATAGGTATTCTTTGAATATAATTTTCTATTGCAAATTTAAATGCAAGATCTCTTCTCTCAAGAGTATTTAGCTTTTTTATCACATTGAATATAAAATCGGGATCAATAATAATTATTGTAGAAATAATAGATTCAACCATTTTAAAATGCAGGGCAGTTTTGTTTAATAATATTTCGATATTGTTTTCTATTTGAGTTTTAATATTAAAGTTCATACCAATCGATTTTTCAATTGAATGATCTTTGTCATATTTCAAAAACCATAACCAAAGCATACTTAAGCAGTCAGTGTTAATAGATAGATCTGACAGTTCGTCTATTAATAAAAACACTTCAAATATTCTATCTCTAGCTTGCTCTAAATTTAATGAGTGTAAAGCTTCTGCTAATAATAATTGTAATTTGATAAAATCTTTGGTGGGTTTATTAATTGAGTCTTTATGAGCATCAAATAAAAGAATTAATTTTTTTATCTCTTCTCTTGATTTAATATTTGGTAAAGGTGTTGCTATATCAGACAAGGTTGTTGCATTTGGAACATTTTCACCTGATGTCTTAACTATTTCCTCTAAAATATAGATTATTGCTTTTCCAATATTCTCATCTTCTTTATTATGTATTATCCAATTTCTTAACAAAAACAATTTATGATTAAAATTGGAAAATCCTTCAACATGTTCTAAAATCTCATCAACATTGTACTCAGCAGATAAAAAGCTTAATGCTTTTGTAATTTCTTTTACTTCAGTGTTTTGTATTTTTGAATTTAATACATCAATATCTGCAATACAGTCTTTGCTTTTTTTATTCATTTCATTAGCAAACAATGTTAAGTGAGCAAAAGCATTATCGAGTGAGTTTTTGCTAGCTGAATTATCTGTAATTCTTTCAACTAGTTCGATTGCCAACTCAAAATCACTATAAAGAAGCAAGGTAGCGATCTCAAATCCAATTTCAGGGATTGTTAAGAAATCTATTTGCTTCCCTCTGTGCCAAGATGACACTGGACATTTTTCTACACTAATTAGTGTAGAAAAAGAAAGGTGAAAAATGAAAGAAATTGAATATTCACGGACTGATGCAAAGAGAGTTATTAATTTTGGGGAATTGGAAGGAGACCGTAGGTCGACTGGAGATTCCCCAAAATCGTCTCCACAATTTCAGAGGGATATTCCCGATACTGAAGTAAGTATGAAAAAAAGAAGGAGAAGATTTTCTAAAGAGTACAGGTTAAATATCTTAAAAGAACTCGATGAGAGCACGAAACCAGGACAAATAGGAGCAGTTTTAAGAAGAGAAGGACTTTATTACTCTAACATCACAAAATGGCGTGAACAATTGGAACAGGGAAAACTGAACAAAAAGTTGAACGATAAAAATCAGAAACAAATAGCTGAACTATCAAAACAGAACAGGAAACTCCAGAGAGAATTAAATCAAGCAAAACTCATCCTCGAAGCTCAAAAAAAAATTTCAGAGATATTAGAACTGAAAGAACTGTCATAAATAATGAGGATTGTAAAAAGATGGTAAATGATCTTTCCGCAAAAGTAGGAACAAAGAAAGCTTGTAATGGTTTTGGAATTCCTCGTTCTTCCTATTATTATTGGAAAAATCCTGATTCTAAGACAGTTCTGCATAGAGATAGAAAATTACCGGATTTTGCCTATACAAACGCAGAGAAACATGAAATCCTGAATGTCATGAATTCTGATATTTATATGAACCAAACGCCGTATGAAATTTATGCTTCCCAACTTGATGAAGGAAAATATATTTGTTCTGTCCGCACTATGTATCGGATTCTTAGTGAAAATGATCAGGTCAAAGAAAGAAGGAAAATAAGAATGTCTACTAATTACAAGAAACCTGAACTTCTTGCGACAAAATCCAATCAGATCTGGACTTGGGATATCACCAAATTGAAAGGTCCTGAAAAATGGACATATTTCTATTTGTATGTGATGATAGATATCTTCAGTCGATTTGTCGTGGGTTGGATGGTAGCTTTCAGAGAACTTTCTTCTCTTGCTAAAGAATTTATCACAGAAACTTATAAAAGGCAGAATATAAAACGAGATCAACTTACTATACATGCTGATCGGGGAACCAGTATGAAATCGCAACCGATAGCATTTCTTTTGAGTGATCTTGGGGTTACAAAATCTCATTCCAGACCATATGTAAGCAATGATAATCCGTATTCAGAATCTCATTTTAAAACGATGAAATATCGTCCTGAATTCCCTGAAAGATTTAATTCATTAGCAGAAGCAAGGGAATTCTGTCGCTCATTCTTCGATTGGTATAATAAAGATCATTACCATTCAGGAATTGGTTTTCTAACCCCGGAATCAATTCATTACGGCTTTGCTGAAAATATCCTGGAAAATAGAAAGAAGGTCTTGTTAAATGCATTTGAGAAGAATCCCAAACGGTTCAGATCTAAAAAACCAAAATTGAAAAATCTACCAAAATCTGTTTGGAT
>JACNFI010000361.1 GCA_014384665.1 Candidatus Cloacimonadota bacterium | reverse complement strand
TATCCGGGTGGAGATAGAAATAAAAAACTGAATATCTAACGGGGTAAATTCGCGGTTAAGGACTTTTTATAGTGAACTCATTTATTATATTATAAAATTAGAAATATGGGAAATAAAGATTTCATACAAAAAAAACTCTGTGTTCTCTGCGGTTTAACAATGCTCTGCGTTCTCTGCGGTTTATTCATTTCTTGTGGTAAAGAAAAGCCACCCACTGGAGGACCAAAGGATACAGAACCACCAGTAATTATTGATGTTGAACCTCTTCATTTAAGCACGAACTATTCAAAAACGAGAATTGAAATAATTTTTTCTGAACCTATTGACCCTGAATCTTTCAATGATGCACTTATTATCTATCCAATTATTCTCAAGAAAAAGATTTCATGGGGAAAAAATAGGGCAGTTATCAAACTCAAAGAAGAATTTTTACCGGACCATACTTATCATTTTACTATTGATAAACATTGCAGGGATATGCGACAAAACAAGTTGGAGGATATCTATCACTTTGCATTTTCCACAGGAGATTCAATCAATACAAGTTCCATTTCTGGAACGAGTTATATAGATGAGCGAGCACCATTGGCTGATAGTGAGATATATATATCGCTTTATTCGGATAAGGATACAACTTTGATTACAACCCAGATGTCAAGGAGTAATGAAAATTTTAACTTTACTAATCTTAAAAATGGCAAGTATATCCTTTCAGCTTTTCGGGATGTAAATAATGATTTAGAGTTTGACCCACAAAAAGAACCTTTTGCTGAACAAAACATAAGTCTTGATAGTTCTTACATAACCGTTGATTTGTCACTTTCTTTGCAAGATACAATTAAACCAAGTTTAAAGGAAGTAATTCCAAAAAGTAGACAGCATTTATTGCTTGAATGTAATGAAGATATAAGGCAAATTGAGAAGATAGAGATTGTAAATAGTGAGAATGATGAACCATTAGAAATTTTTGAAACTATGCTCAATGGAAATGAGATTGACATTATTACTTCCATTCCTGATTCAATTATATATACCCTTTTTGCATACAAAATTACTGATTTTAGTAACAATATAAAGAAGATTGATTCTTTACAATTTAGAAATCTTATGCAGGCAGACACTACTGCTTTATTACTTAAAAGTTACTCTCCAGAAGATGGTTCAACATTAAATACATTTAAACCACAATTTCATCTGGAGTTCAATAAAATAATACCACTTAATAATGTAAAAGTTCAACTCATTAATTCGGAAAATAACCACACAATAAATTTGGTAATCCAAAAAATAGATGGGAATAAATTTCAAATAGTACCTGAATTAGAAATCAAGAATTATGTGCCCTATAAGTTAGTAGTTTCATCCGATTGTGTAGATTATGAGGGGATGAGATTGGGTAAAGAAGTTACGATTAATATTTTACCTGTTGTATATCATTAAGGGGATGAATTCTATTACACCCCCTAACCTGGACAAGCCAGAACCAAAAAAGGGAAATATTAATTTGTGATAAACCCGAAAATTTCTAAATCCTAATTTCTAATGTCAAATAAAATTTCAAAGCCCAAATTTCCAATCATGCCATCTCCTCGTCCGTGGAGTCAGATTCTTCAGCAATTAATCTTTTTATATTTGTCATTTGATCATTTGATATTTAGAATTTTATTAGAAATTAGAAATTTGTAATTAGTCATTTAATTAGTCCTAATAAAAGATTTTACAGAAAGAATAAAAATTTTTTGCCAAAAATTACACGAATATTCTTGATAAGAGCCTATTTCCAGTATTTCAGTTCCACTTGAGCATCTTCAATTACTAAGTATGAATAATGCGAAATCCAATCACCTAAATTTATATAAGCACCATTTTCAAAAGTAATAATTTTTGGTTGGTGGATGTGTCCCATAATCACATAATCAAAGTAGTCAGCAAATTTCTTTTTGGAGAGGTTTATCAATCCCTGTTCAAGTTTTGTTTTTTTCTTTTCGGAAATTTTTCTATTTTTGCTTGAGCGGGACATCCATTTCCCAAATTTTAAGCCAGTATCAGGATGAATAAAACCGAAAAGTGTATTTACAAATTTGTTTCGTAACATTGATTTCAAAAGGTGATATCTTACATCATTAGAAGTGTATTCGTCACCGTGTGAGACGAAAAATCGTTTGCTTCCAACTGTAAATTCATAATTATTTAGATACACCTCTGCTTGGATTTCATTTTGTAGAAAATTTCTGAATCTAAAATCGTGATTGCCTGCAAGGTATATAACTTTCGTGCCTTTTTCAGAGATGGATTTTAGCTTTGCAAGTGTGCTAAAATACGGTTTTGGAATGACCATTTTATATTCATACCAGACATCAAAAAGGTCTCCAGCAATAATAAGTTTATCAAGATTGTATGACTGAATTTCACCAAGAAATGAGTACAATTTCTTTAATTTTTCTTTTTCTGCGTCATCAATTAGTAATTTTTGATGAATATCAGAGAAGCAGATTACTTTCATATTTGAATAGCACAAATTACACACCCCGTCTTCCCGATGAAAAGAATCGGGAAGCCACCCCTCTCAAGAGGGGATTTTTAGAAATTCCCCTCTATCAAGAGGGGTCTTCCCGACTTGTCGGGGAGGGGGTGTGTTATTTTCATGCTCCTTTGCTTGCCCCGTGTAATACTCCATTATACAGGGCTTGCTTACTACACGGGGTGAAT
>JACNFI010000360.1 GCA_014384665.1 Candidatus Cloacimonadota bacterium | reverse complement strand
ATATTCTGCTATAGAGTGTGTTCCTTCAGCACCACCAGTAGTTCCCCCACTTCTTAATAAATAAACTACATCCGAAGGATTAACACCTACTATTTCGTAAATAATGAAGAAGTTTTCTCCGCTATCAAAGTGAATTGGGCTGGAGAGAATAATCTCTGGTGCATAAAAACCAGGACCAGGTGGAATAGAAGCGATTGGAATGTTTTCCGTATGTAATAAGTTATTTGGATATTCTTTACCATTACCAGGATCAACAAGTGCATCATAAATCCTAAGATCACAAGATGTTGGAGTTCCAAGTGTTCCATAAAAATAAGCGGTGATTTTAGTTAAATTACACGAATCCGCCGGAGTAAAATATACTCCAAATTTACTTATACCGTTCCCATCAGGAACACTAAAATAATAGGTAATATCAGGATAATAAGATAAAGTTACTTCTGTTCCACCTGCACTTTCCGTTGTAAAAGACCAGACAGGTCCATCGGTTTCAGCTTTTGTAGAATTTTTACAAACAACTCGCCAATAGTATGTTGTATTGTAATCAAGTGATCCTGCACCACTTGGATCTAAAGTACTTATAGCCGTGCTGGAATAAATACGTACAGATGCATCTTTGTCTGTTACAAGTGTCTGATTTGAACTGAAATAAACATCTACATCAACCGTATATGCACCATTCACCCACGAGATCATTGTATTGATGCTGATGTTTGTAGATATATCTGCAGGATCCGGATTTGTAGGAACACCCGGTGCACTGCCTATAGGATAAAGACTAAATATTGCTCCCTGATCATCTGTAAAATTATGAGAACCGGGATTCAAACTGCTAAGATAGTAATACCCATTATAAGAACCTGACCAGCCCCAGTTAAAGTGAAAATGACTTATATCTGAATCCTCATATCCATCAAGATTGAAGGCATGACCTGCATAAGGATAATATGGATAATATCCTCTATAAACAAGAGGTCGCCCATTATCTAAATCTGTCCTGATCATACCTTCCCATACTGTATCAGAATAGCCGCTTTTGAGTGCAAAATATGCACTCGTATCATACTTGAAGTAAGTTTCAAAAGCTGTTAATGCGCTTGGTGAATATAGACCGACCCAAGCTCCAGAACCACTAGGACCATAATCCATTTCAACACCTACACCACAATGATATAATAATTCTCTCGAATCATTAGTAGGAGAGGAATAATTCATTGGGAAATTATAAGTAGTAGCTCCAAAATTTGCAGAAAGTGTACCATAAGGAGGGCAGGAATAACTATGTGAACCAGTTCCTGTAGTAGGATGCTCCCAATAATTCATAACTTGTGCCATAGCAACCGCAGTACAACCGGCATAAACATATCCCCCAGGACCGGAAGCATCTGTTGGACAGTAGGTATTCCAGGAATAACCCTGATTCCAAAGAGAACTAATCAATGGTCCAAGACGGCTAAAATCCCTATTTCTTTCGAAATCCTCAGTTCTCACATTTAACCTTTCCCATTCATCTTGTGTTTCTTTGGAAGCTGAAAGGTTATTCTCTTTGGCATATACTATCTGCTCTTTAAAACTTGCAAGCATGGCATCGAATTGTGGTGGATGATTTTCCAATCCATAATGATGCTCAAAATTATAACCGAGAACAGGTATGACAGCATTATCAGCAGCGATCATTATATAGCCACCTTCCCGAAAATTAAATACATAATAGATATCCTGTAAATTTTCATGGGTAAAAAATGTTTCGATAATTTCCACACTTTCCCTGTTGTTTTCTTCACTTCTTTCTAAATACCAATTATTGGCAACTTGTTTCGCTGTTTCAATATTAACAGGTGCAGCACATACTAATGAAAATATTATCAATATTGCTGTTAATATAAACAAACCAATTCTAATTCTTCTTCTCATCTTTTCTCCTATGTTCGATATTTTTATTAATTTGATTTTTATGATAATTCAAAATAATTTTCTTATAGCATACTTGGTTAATTATCACCATATATTATAGACTACTTAATTACTTTGATGGAATAGTTAACTGAAACAAGATATGTAGATCGTGCATAATAATATGCAAAAAACATTTTTTGTTGTTCCTATTTTGTTCATTTAATTTTTTTCATACTTATTATCATACATTTTTCATATAGAATTCATAATAAATTATTTGTGTGGTTTTGTTTATGATTGAATATTTATTGTCAAATATTTTAATTTTGCGTGTTCTTTTAGAGTGCATCAATTCTCGCGATGCAAAAGCATTGAGTACTTAAGCCAGCAGAATCGACTACTCCTAATAACGAACAGCGCGTCATTCCAGCAGAACCTGTTATCCGCCAGATATTTGACCCTTTTAGATATTTCTTATGTTAACCTAAAACCGTTCTACAGAATAACCTTTTGCTTCAAGCAGCTCGACCAATCCCTCTTCACCGGCAAGATGCCCGGATCCAACTATTACCAGATAATCTTCATTATCCTTTGTGTATTCGATCACATCATCCAGCCAATTATAATTTCTATTGATTAATAAGGATTGTTTGATCGCAGGATATTCCTCAAACTCCTCATTGAGAAGCTCATCCAGTTTCTCCAGATCTCCTGCATCCCACGCATCGACAAGGTCATGGAGAACGGATTCCATTTCATCGAACTGGTCAACGCTCTTAACGATAAAGGCTTCTTGATCTTCCCCACCCAAAGTTG
>JACNFI010000359.1 GCA_014384665.1 Candidatus Cloacimonadota bacterium | reverse complement strand
CCAGTCACATGGATCATAATCAGTGTGATAAGCATATTGATCTCCAAAATTAAAATGACCATTATGAATACATACCCTAACTGTGGCAACCTCACCAGGAGGAATACATCCAATCAAAACATACTTTGGTGAATAAGTGCCACCCCACAAAGTTCCTAAAATATCCCGGTCTCCACCATCAAATGAATGTAACTTGCCGTCAAATTTGACCTTTACCTGTTTTGCATTTTTCGTTCCTGTATTTTTTATATGGTATACTAAAGTATAATGATACCCAATATCAGAACTCAAATATATAGTTGAATCCTCAGGATTAGTCTCAAGTTGTAGTGCACCAGAGGGTAAAATATCAGGAATACTATCCAGTATTACTAACTGGGCTTTTCCTTGACCGCCAGATCCATCCTCTGTCCAGTGGATTGGGAAGCTTAAAACATTGTTGCCCTCGGGTTCACCCCAAGTAGGGATACACCCCCCACAAATATAATAAGGATGGTAGTTGTAAAAATGAGGATAAATCTTACATTCGAGAGTAGTATTGGGATGTTCAGGAAAGTGATTGCCTATCCACATAGAAAAAGTGACAAAATCACCAGGATTAAGAAATGAAATAATAGCATTATTACCAAATATATAGACCCCGGGCCTATCTCCTTTACCATCACGAAAAATTTCTTCCCAAATTTCCTCTATTTCTTCATCAGTTAAATCGTCTTTAGTATTTCCATTTCCTCCGCCAGAAAGGCCATGTATAATATGGTCCAGATCAAAAGTAATGGCTTCCAGATAAAGACCACCATCATTTCCAACAGTAATAGTAATCTCTTCGGGTTGTCCTATCATAAATTCACCTGGGTTACAAGTAACCTCTGTAATAACACCATCATAAAATTCTTTTGTAGAAGTTCCATAAAGATGTATTGAAACACCACTGGGGTTTGTGATTATTTGGTCAAAACCTGAACCTTGTTCATGAACAAAATATATATATAACCATCCTCTACTATTGGGATATCCACCCATTGTCCAGGAACGTTCAGAAGCAGGCTCACCTGTATTGGGGTCAATATAGTTCGAATCATAGGCAGGTTCAAACCATAAAGAATAACAATAAGGATTCTCAAAATCTCCCGTGCAAATTAGATAAAAATAATTCTCTTGATATGTACTATTATTAGGTATTGTAATCCTTACAGAATCACCTATATCATCTCTAAAAGGATAAATATCAGGATGTCTGAATACATTATCAGGATATACATCACACCACTCATAAAGTTGTGACCATAAGAAAATTGGAATGAGTTGTATAATAATTATTATAAGTATTGAAGAAAATATTTTGTATCTTTTCCCCAATTTATCTGGATTTTGACTCTCTCTCAACATTTTAGCTCCTTTCTTTTAATCTTACCATAATTAATTACTCAACCATCCGATACTTATAATAATGTTTCTTTATAGATACAGATACTTCTTTCCCATCTCCTGATATCCACAAGTTTATTGGTCTCTTGGGTAATTTCATATAAAAAAGTTTTTCTTCTGTGTTATAATTAAAAATTCTCAATGTTTCAAAATCTGTTGCAGCAACAATACCAGTTTCTTTATTTGCAACTCTATATGTTCCGATTGATCTAAAACCAGCAAGCACTTCTCCTGTCTCTGTATCAATAATTCGGGGACCATCTCCTCTACCGATAAAGAGTTTTTCATCAGGAGAAAAACTTCCCCTCCATGTAAAATCTCTACCTTCATATTCTTTTATGATTCTTCCGGTATAGGTAAAAAGATAGGAATGATATTTATTTGCTCTCCAGTTAGTACAACATGACATTATATAATTTCCATTTCTGCTGATAATAAGTCCCTCAGGTTCTTTATGTTTATAATCAATTTGATTCACCTTATTTCCATAAGCATCACATATAATAACTCCAGCTAAACCAGAAATATTATCATGATACATCATATCAGGTCCTGTTTCTATTAGCCAGTAGTTTCCGTTTTTTATAGAGCGTGGATAAGCTTCTTGACACTTATCCAGGCTTAACCTGTTTATTACTTTTCCTTCCTTATTTAACCATACAATAGAGTGTTCGGCATCAAACCTTGTAACAACTGTTATACCTTTATTAGATACAGTAAATACATTATAATTAAACTCACCAACATCCTCATATTTTAATGACCAGTATTGATTCCCATTTTTATCGTATAATGTATATACTCTATCTGAAATTGGACCTTCTGCACGTTCTCTTATGTTCTTTTCCTCAACATCAATATAATATTCGCCTTTAGCTTTTGTTTTCTTTTTGCTTTTCTCTTCCATTTCATATTCTTCCACAAGTTCATACATCGGATATTTTGATGTCTTTTTACATCAACCTTGGTGAAAGTTTTTTTGGCTTCGCTTGTAATAGAGTAAATAAATTAAATATTATAATTAGTAATATTACTAATTTTTTTAATGATAAAACCGAATTTTTGCTTTGTTTCAACATCTTAGCTCCTTTCTTTTAATCTTAATGAGATCTGCAAAATAGGGTTTTTTGACCTCACCTCAATCCTCTCCTAAAAGGAGAGGAAGTATAAGTTCTCCTTCTCCTTGTAGGAGAAGGAGTTAGAGGATAAGGTTAAAATGTAAAACATTCCAATTATTATGGATTTTAATAGAATCTTCCATTTTGCAGATCTCATTTAATTTTACCGAAATTAATTACTCAACCATCCGATATATATACTTATATTTTCTTCGTGTATAATAAAACTCTTTTCCATCTCCCGATATTCGTATATTGAACCATCCTCCACCTGACTCTCTCCAAAACAACTCTTCTTCAGTTTTATAATTAAATACCATTATTGAACCTAAATCCATAGCAACAACAAGGCCTGTTTCTTTGTTAGAAATACTATACATACCTCGTGCCATAAAACTAGCAAGCACTTCTCCCGTCTCTGTATCAATAATTCGTGGACCATCTCCTCCACCAATAAAAAGTTTTTCATCAGGAGAAAAACTCCCTCTCCATGTTAAATCTCCCCCTTCATATTCTTTTATGATTTTTCCTGTATAGGTAAAAAGATATGAATGATATTTATTTGCCGTCCAGTTAGTGCAACATGACATTATATAGTTCCCATTTTTGCTGATAATAAGTCCCTCAGGTTCTTTATATTTATAATCAATTTGATTCACCTTATTTCCATAAGCATCACATATAATAACACCAGCTAAACCAGAAATATTATCATAATAAAACGGATGAGGGGCTAATTCTATTATCCAATAATCTCCGTTTTTTATAGAGTGCGGGTAAGCGACCTGACGCTTATCCATACTTAAACTGTTTATGACTTTCCCTGCTTTAGTTAACCATACAATACGGGGTTCTTTATCAAAGTGGGTTACTACGGATATATCTTTATTGGAGAGAGTAAATTCTGGTGCATTATACCAACCGATATCATTATATTTTAATGACCAGTATAAATTCCCATTTTTATCATATAATGTATATACTCTATCTGAAATTGGACCTTCTGCACGTTCTCTTATGTTCTTTTCCTCAACATCAATATAATATTCGCCTTTAGCTTTTGTTTTCTTTTTGCTTTTCTCTTCCATTTCATATTCTTCCACAAGTTCATACATCGGATATTTTGATGTCTTTTTACATCAACCTTGGTGAAAGTTTTTTTGGCTTCGCTTGTAATAGAGTAAATAAATTAAATATTAGAATTAGTAATATTACTAATTTTTTTAATGATAAAACCGAATTTGTGCTTTGTTTCAACATTTTTGCTCCTTTTTATTAATCTTTCTTCATTGTATAAATTTGGTTGAGTTAATTTATGTCGCTTAAATTATTTTAAATATTAAGGAACCAGAATTACTTGCCTTAAATACCAAGATATTCTTTTTCTTAAACCCATTTCTTTGAAATGTCGGTCCGATCTAATTCAGTTTACAAATCCAAAATTTTTTTAAGTTATACTATCTGCTAACAAAGATTTTCATGTTAATTAAAAGCAAGAAATTGTAATCCCGATTTACCTGCCGATTTGGTCGTGATTTTTGATTAAATCCTGATGAAATCAGGGATAGAGATAGAAGATTTTTCTTTCTTTTACTTGCTCTTCTGTAACAACTCCATCATGAATTAGTATCTCATCAATTTGTGCAAATTGGGGATTAAAGGTCATCTATTCTCCAAATTATTTTAACATACTTATCTTGATTGTTAACAGATATTACATTATGGATAATCATATCTAAATAGAATAATAGTGACATTGTTAGATATTTGTGTGCCAAGTAGTTGTGCAGTAACTGTTGCTGTTGTAGTTCCTGGTCCTGCTGGAGTTGGGGGTGGACATTCATATCTATGAAATTCTACATCTTTATCAAGTCTCCCGTGCTCTCCATTTACTACACCCGTTATTCCGGTATAAGGGTCTCCTGTATCCGGTGGGTCTGGTTCTAATGGATCTCCCAAGGTAGAAGAGAACACAACTATCTGATTATCAATAGGATTATTTTGTCCATCCATTACAGTGAGTCGCATAGTAGATATTTTATCATCTGGATCGTATGGGTCATTTTCAAACCAATCAATGTGTTGTGGAACTGCAATCATATCAATAATTGGAAACTGTATAGGCATAAATACATATCCAGAATCTGAAAAAGTTTGTCCAGGTAGAGTTCCGGAAACCTCAACTTTTATCATAAGAGAATCATTTGTATGTGAACCTTCATAATCTAATAATGTATAAGCAACTCCAGATAGAGAATCTCCATTAATATTTACATTACCAACATAAGATTCAGCAACAATTGAAGCCCAACTTGGGTCATCTGGTAATGAGAACCAGACAGCAGTCCCGTAACCTACTGGATTCCCATAATCATCATTTAATATTGCAGAACATTCAATTTCCCAAACGCCACTACTCATATTGATTCCAGAATCATGACCAGCAACAGATATATCAATTGAGTTAGGTGGACCGGCATGAACAACTATATTTGATTTAATCGCATATATCTCATTTCCGAATGAATTAAAGGTATAAGCTTTAATACTTGCAGTACCTGAATTTTGCCCACTACTAATTGAAGCAACAGCCTGTCCATTACTTGATATAACAGTTATTGAATCAGTTGAGGGCCAATACACAATATTATTTAGATTTGTTCCATTAGGGGCATTAATAAATTTAAAATAAACAGTATCTGGATTATTTATAAAATTTCCATTCATATCGTAAAGATTAACGATAAATTCAAATGATTCCTGTCCGCCTGTGCCTTGTACCTGTATATCTACTTGACCGGCGAATGCAAATTCAATAAAGCTTACCTCATCAGAGATAACAGTGATAAATGTATGAGCAGTTGCTGAATCCGCAATAGCAGTAATTTGAGCTGAACCCGCAGTAATACCCGGTGAAAAAATTGTTTCTGCAATTCCATAATCATCTGTGTCATCAAATTCAATTATTGAACCTAATGTTGTAGAGAAATTAACAGTTACCCCACTTTCTACGGAATTGTAATATTTATCTTTTACACTAGCTTCTATTGAAACAGTTTGATAACTACCTGCCTGAACTACATTAGTGTCCGGTGTAAGATACATAAATGTTGGGGAACCAGGATGAATTGTAATATTTTCACTCTTAATTATATCAGAGATACTTGCACTTATTGTTGCAATACCACTCTGGGTTCCAGCATTAAAATAAGTTGATACAGACCCATTGACTGTTAGCAATTCTATATAATTTCCAAGGTAGTCACCTTCCAACCCAGTTTGGAAAAAGCCTTTATTTGTTTCAATAATTATTATTGTTCCATCCGGGACAAAATCTCCATTTACATTTTTGGCTCGAGCACTTATAGCAGTAACTGCTTCAATATTAATACTAGTTGAATTAATTTCCAGAACAAATTCATCGGGGTCAATTGCAGGCACATCTTTAATCCAAACTGTATCTTTAGCAGAAGCTCTTGAAACAAAAGCTTCTATCGTTGCCATTCCAATAACGCCAATATCACTGAATATTGCTGTTGCAATTCCACTACTATCGGTATAAGCAATTGATACAATATCACCAAGCCAGGAATTAGTTGAGAACGAAACTGGTTTATTGACCACAGCGTAATTATTATCATCTTTAACTAAAACCTCAATAGAGGAAGTGGTTATACCATAATCAGCATAAATTGTATCAGGCACAGCATCCATTCTTACAATATGATATGCTGGGGGTTCAACAATTTCAACATTGATAGTTTCACTTGAACCTGCAATTGCTGCAGTAATAGTTGCAGGTCCGATTTGTCCGCTGTCATTAAGGAATGCAGTCGCAACTCCAGAATCATCTGTCAAAACAGAGCCTGTTATACTTCCCAATGTAGTTTGAAAATTTACAGTATAATTTACTGCTGGGAATCCAGTTTCTGCATTTTTAATATATGCCTTTACTTCTGAATAAGTGTTAATATTATTATCAGCATAAATTGTATCAGGAATAGTGATTAAATCATAAATTTCATAAGTAACTGATGGCAAAGCTTCAATTGGAACTGATAACTCTTTTGTATCACCAGTAATTGCTGCTCTAACAGTTGCAGTTCCAATTTGTCCGTTATCATGAAGGATTGCAGTAGCAACTCCAGATTCATTTGTCACAACAGAACCAGTTATACTTCCCAAAGTGGTTTGAAAATTCACAGGATAATTTATTGCAGGAAATTCAGTCTCTGCATCTCTAATGGATGCACTTATTTCTGAATATGTCTCCACATCATTATCAGCGTAAATAGTATCAGGATAAGCAATTAAATTATAAATTTCATAAGTAATTGATGGTTCCTCTAAGATTTTAACTTGCACCGCTTTAGTGTCACCTGTCTCAATAGACACTTGTACAGTCGTAGTTCCTGGTGTTCCGTTATCTTTAAATTTGGCAGTAGCTACGCCATATTGGTCTGTTGCTGCAGAAGCAGTTACAATACCATAAGCTGGAGTAGTTTGAAAATATACGGGATAATTTACTATGGGGAAATTAAGAGAATCCCGAATATGAGCCTTAATTTCTGCAAAAGTAGCATCATCATCATCAGCATAAATGGAATCTGGCACAGCAAATACAGTATCAATGAAAGCATCTATTGGCATTTCTTCAATCAGAACTTGAACCTGAGCAGAATCAATACCTACAAATGCCTTGATAGTTGCTAAACCTGGAATGCCATCATCCCAGAAATCAACCCTTGCTAAACCAGCATTATCTGTATCATCAAATATTATAATATTACCAAGATCTGTTTTAAAATTAACTCTTTCATTTTCCACAGGATAATTATCCTGGTCCCAAACCAATACCTCAATTATTGAATATGTTGTATTGTCATTATCAGCATAAATTGTATCTGGTTCAGCAGTTATTCTTTCAATATGATAAGTTGGGGGTTCTACAATAGATACATTAACAGTCATTTTTGAGTTTGCAACTGAAGCTTCAATGGTAGCAATTCCTGTAACACCATTATCATTAAAGTTTGTCGTAGCAACACCTTCACTATTAGTTAATACTTTACCCGTGATTATACCAACAGGAAAAGCTTTAAAACTTACCTCAACATTAGCTACAGGGTCTCCATTTTCATCTTTGACAATTGCTTGTATTGTAGAATAAGTATTCGCATTATTGTCAGCATAAATAGTATCGGGATTTGCATAAATTTCATATATATAATAATCAGGGATTTCCACAACTCTCTTATCACAAGCGAATAAAACCAATAGAGTTGATATTATTATGGATAAAATAATTATAGTAAATTTACTTATTTTCATAATATCTCCTATTCTTTTTGTTTTTCTTTAATTAATTTTTTTTCAAGTTGTTCATCAAGATCAAACTCAATAGTTTGGTCTTCAACCGATACAACTTTGGGTGTAATTTCAATAATAAGGTCAGTCTTATTAATTACATTATGTTTATGCCGAAATAAAAAGCCAATAAATGGAATGGAACCCAGGATAGGTATCTTATTAACCTTTTTAACAATATTAGTACTTAACAATCCACCAACGATAATTCTTCCACCATCAGGAACTGTAACTGTTGAAGTAACCTTTCTTACTTTTATCCTGGGAATATAACCACCAACTAATTCCAAAAGAGAACTAACTTCCGGTTCAATTTTTGTTGTGATTTGACCATCTTTATTTATTGAAGGTCTTACTTTTAATATAATTCCCACTTCCTCGCGTTCTACTTGAACCCGATATTCCTCCCTCCCAGGTTCTGTAATTACAAAAGGGATAACTTCCCCTATATGAATCATAGCTTCTTCTCCATTCAATGATGTAACCCGAGTATCTGTAAGCAATTGTGCCACATTATGTTCTAAAAGCCAATCAATAGTAATATCAAATGCTGTTAATTGGCGGCTGAAATGTCCAATGCCCTTAAAGCCATCAATTTTTTGAAAGTATTGTTCATCTGGTAATTCACCCAAAGGATTTCCTCCTTTATCTCCATAAGGAGTTGCTCCTGTTTCATCAAAATAATCGTATGGTAAACCAACTCCACCAGCATTTTTGGGATCTTCTGCAAGAATTGTTGTAAGACGATTCAGTTTTGACCAATCAATCCCGAATTTTTCAGCTTTT
Source organism: Candidatus Cloacimonadota bacterium (assembly GCA_014384665.1). Taxonomy (GTDB): domain Bacteria; phylum Cloacimonadota; class Cloacimonadia; order JGIOTU-2; family JGIOTU-2; genus JACNFI01. The sequence goes on along the minus strand of JACNFI010000359.1, from coordinate 4,719 downwards.
GAAATTGATATTTCAATAAGACGAGCTCGAATTTCTATTTGTTTCTGCGGAATATCAACCTCTTTAATTCGTTTGCTAATTTCAGTAAATGCTGAAGGATTAGCCCAAATCATTAAAGCATTCTGACCTTCTATAGGAACCGCTTGACCTGGCATTACTTCTAAAGCTTTTACAATCTTATCTACATCAATATAATTTAAGTTAACTATATAAGACCTTTCTCCAACTTCTTCCTCAATTCGTTTTTTTTCACCCACCAAAAATGTTTTTTCACCAACCAAACGGTATGAAAGACCAATGGACTTTACAACTAATCCAAGAGCCTGTTCAATTGGAACATCCTTTAAATGAATGGTAATCTTTTTTTCCTCGGTTTCCTCCCTTTCTCTTCCAGTCATTTCTAAAGCAAGCACAATATTGCACCCACTAAGTTTTGCCATTGTCGCTATAATATGAGAAATTGAAGCATCTTCAGCATCAATGCTAATTTTTATGTTCAATAAATCAATATCTTTTTCCTCACCTAAAAGAGTAGCAGTATATAGAAATGTAAATAAGAATAATATCGTAATAAGTGTCAATTTGAAGTTTAACTTTGATAATTTCATTAATTCTCCTTTTCTACTTTTTTTATTTAATGAGATCTGCAAAATTGGTTATTTTACTTAATTTCTACTCTAAACTGTCATTCTGAGTGAAACGAAGAATCTCATAACTTGCTGCATAATAAACACATAGAGATTCTTCACTTCGTTCAGAATGACAACGTTGCGTGATATTTAATTATTTTGCAGAACCCATACTTTTTTTATTTATTATTATGAATTTTAAAATTTGAGGTGATAAACTTACGCTTTTCCGTATTCCAAAAATTCGATTTCTATTTCTCTTTATTCAATATTCATTTTTAGATGTTCTTATGTTTTACCAGTTATATTCTCTGTGTTTTTTAGATTTTTTATCACTAATTTCAACCGGTTTTGGAGGTATTTGTTGTATTTTCAATATTCCGATTTTTCCATGATAAGCATAGGTAATTTCACCTTCTCGTATATCAACAATCTCTCCATTTTCAAATTTGTCTCCAATTTTATAAATTTCTGTTTTTCCACCATAAGCAATGGCTGCCATTTTTGGACCATTCTCCGGGATAATTGTAGATTCAAGACGAATCATATTTTCAACTTTTTCTCTCCATTGTTTTTCAAGGTCTTTTTGTGTTCTTACAATAAGATGTTGCTCAAGAGGGTCTTTTGTAATAGTAAATACAAATTGTTTCCTATCTTGTATTGAGTTTTCAATGTTCTGAATTTGATTAAGCAATTGTTCACCAAGAGCAATTTCTTTATATTTTGATTCTTTTTTGATTTCTTTTACATTATTATAAAGATAATAGTCTTTAATCCCAAAAGAAATGAGAAGAATAACAACTAAAGCAATAACAAAATCTTTTATGTATTTCTGCTCCACTTACGCCTCCTTCATTATTTTGAAGGTTGAAAGTTCTAAAGTTACTTTATAACGAGTAATCGGTTTTTCTTCAAGAGATGACTTTTTCTCTTCACCTGAAATGGGGCAAATATCAAGAGTTTTTATCTTCATAATGCGGTCAAAACTTTCTAGATCAGTGAGAAATTGTCCCATTTGAACAAATGTGCAATTTAGTTCCATAGTGTATTGCTGCTGAATAAATTTATGTCCTATAGAAGAAATAACCTTAGGAAAAATTGAGTGAACTGCTATTTTATACTTATCAGCCAAGTCTGCTAATTTCTTTATAAATGCGTTTATTTCTTCTGGAGTATATTTAGCTTCAGAAGTCATGCTATTAACAATAACTTTTGAAATTTGCTGAAGTTGTTCGTTTAAAACCTTCGCACTGTTTAATTTTTCTTGTTCTTTTTTAATTCTTTTGTCGTAAATAGATATTTTATTGATTTTACTATTAATACTTTTACCACTTAAGTAAAAGAATAGCATAGAAGTTATTATCATTAAAGCCAGGAGAATCAGATATTTTTGTCTCATGTTTTAGCTCCCTTTTTTCCATAGTCTTTTGGAAAACAGTCAATTTGAAACCGTAATATCTCAACATCTTTTTCAAAATCGCGGCGTGATTTTACAAATTTTATACCAGGAAAGTCTGAACTAATATGTTTATTCTTTTTCAGTTCTGTAATAAATTCATCAATTAAATCAAATTCCTTTTGCTCTTTATCAAGTTTAGTAATACCATACAAACTCAAAATATCATTTTTAAAAGCGAAATGAGTAATAGCAATTTTGTCTGTTGTCTTCTCTGATAAAGCCACCAATTTTTTAGCCCAAAAAATACGTTCTGTAGATATTTTTGCTAATCTTTCCAGATCTTTGGAAGAAAGATATTCCCCACTCACTTGATATTCCTTTATCTCTTTCTTTATGTCTGAAAGTAAAACTTGGCGACTCTTCATTTTACCATTCAAATTATGATTTAAGAGGATTACAAAAATGTATAAGAGAATAGTAATCAGAAAAAAAGTGATAATTGTAACTCTAAATGTTTTTTTTTCAATCTTAATTTGTTCTCTTAACTCGCCATATTTATTTAAATTAATTTTAAAAAATAATTGATTCATTAGACTTCCTTAATTCGTTGACAGGGTAATTTGAATACCAATGTATAATTTAATTGCATAGGAATTTCCTTTTTTTCTGACACATAAGTTTATGGTAGATAAATCTTAACCCGTAACCCGTAACTCGTAACCCGTAACTTGTATTTTTTTCTTGTATTTCCTGTTATCATATCTAAACTTCCTATTCAGGTCTCATTGCCAAACCCATAGCAAGTGCAAGTTGTGGGTCTTGTTCATCTTTATATTTTTCTGGCATTTCAATGTTTACAAAAGGATTGAAAACTTCAGTTGGAATATTGATTTGTTCCTGTATGAATTCAGAAATCCCTTTAAGTTTGGCTCCACCACCGACAAGTAAAATTTTTCTGAAATCACTATTTCCAGCTTCTTTTACATAAAACCTTAATGAACGCTTTACCTCTAATGCAATCTTTTCTATTGTAGATTTTTCTGTGATATCCAGAGCAATTACAGAAGATTTATCAATTTTTTCCTTTTTTAATCCATGTTCAAATTTATAGTTTTCTGCTTCTTCAAATGAAATTTTTTGTTTTTTCATAATATCTTTTGTGAAATGATAGCCACCCATTGCAATATCACGAGCAAAAAACCTTGCTTTAGGAGCGAAAATAACCATATTAGTTTTAAGAGCTCCAAGATTAAGAATTATGTAAATTCCTTCTTCTACTAAAGAGTTAAGAGCAAAACTATTTGCAACAGCCAGAGATTCAATATCTACTATTCCAGGTGTAATACCTGCTGTTGTTAATATATTTGAGTGTTCATTAAGAAGTGATTTTGTTGTAGCAGCAAGCAGTATGTTCATATTGTTTGTTTTTTCTTCAACACTTAAAACCTGATAATCTAAGAGCATTTCTGAGCCGCTGATAGGAAGATGTTTTCTTGCCTCAAAAAATAAGGCAGACTCAAGTTCCTCTTCAGGAAGAAAAATTGTCTTTATCTGTTTAATACTTGTATTATCACCACCTATTGATGAGATAATATGTTTGATTTTTTTTGGATTCATTTTTAAGGATTTTAGCATTCCAGATAAAATAGGAGGGAAACGGTCAGGTAATAAATCAGATGGAGTATATTCAACTCCCTCCGGCACAGTAGATTTAATTTCATAGTTTAAAAGCCTAAATCCCTGGTGTAACTTTTTTAAATGAACCAACTTAATACTATGAGAACCAATATCTAATCCAATTGATTCTTTAAATTTTGATTTTTTCTTTTTTGCCATATTAACCTTAATTATTAAATGACTAAATGACTAAATAACTAAATAACTAAATAACTAAATAATTTTACATTAACTCAATGATTTTAGTTTAAATCAATGATTTTCAGCAACTTTACTTATATAAGTTTATTTACTCTGGAGGAATTTTTAAAAACCATGCTCTTTTATCAAACGCAGTAAGAATACATTCTCCCCACCCTTGATAAACTTGTGGATAACAAGGAGGTTGAACAACTAAAAATCTGTCATCAAAATGATAATCTTTATTATAACCAGTAGTAGGGTGATTCCCATCATAATGATAAATATCTATTTCCCAGGGACTCGGGCTTGATGTCCCTTGTGGGTGATTATATGGGTCTGAACCAGAACGGTGCACAAAACCTCGTCTTCTCTGTGCAATTGCACCAAACATATAAATAATACCTCTTTCAGTTACAATGTCTTCCGCAGATTCAGGCCATACAGGATTATACCAGGGCCAATCTGTACCATAAGGATATACATATCCCGGACCAGTATTGGGATAAGAACCAAGATATCCAGGAGCTTCATAAGGATAACCGCACATCCAATAAGGTGGTACTGGAGCAGCACCATGTAATTCAAATCCTTGTAAGTTAGGCGGAACAAATGGACCCAAAGGATAAATAAATTTATGAAAATCTATATAAGTATAAAGAGTCTCTTGTAGTGTATAAGGACTTAATGCAGTAAAATTAGGAGTAGAACCATGAGGATGATGATATTGGAATGTAAATATGCCGTCATAATGACAAGCCATCTCTCCATATATTGACTCATCTCCTTTACCTATTGCAGCGAAAGCACCATATAAGTAAATACTATTACAAT
>JACNFI010000358.1 GCA_014384665.1 Candidatus Cloacimonadota bacterium | reverse complement strand
AAGACAATCAAATTCATATAGAAGAGCAACATATCTCGCAATCCGCGAAGCATCCGTTCCGCTTAATCCACCAAGGTCATCTGCTTTGGATGGAGTTGATACATAATTACCACCAGGAATATCATTGAAAATATAATCTCCACTTGTGGTAGTTGTTGTAGAATAAGTTCCATCTCCAGTAAGTTCTAATTCTGTATTTGCAATAGGAGAAGCATTACTATAGTAGCCAATATTTCCTTCAATGTCAAAATCACAGGGAATTACTGTAAAGTAACCATCATTTACTGTAACACTCGCTTCATTAACCTGAGCAAAACTAAATATTAAATCTGTAAAATCTCCCTCTGAACCTACTACATCAAACTCAAGAAAGGCAATTATTCCACTACCGCTAAATAAATCTGACAAAGCATAAAATTCAAGTGTAATCTCTCCATCTACATCAGTATTTGCAAAGAACCCATAATCTTCATACTCTAATACTCCACCTGTTAGAGTTGCTTCTGTAGCGTCTATTATTCCTTCATTAAATGTAATAACTACATCTATCCCTTCTATTTCTATCTCTTCTGGATTATCCAGAGTTAATGGTATTGAAACTGAGGAGCCAGGACATCCCTCTGCATCTGTGGGTAGTAATAATGAGAGTTCTCCTTCAGGATTCAGAATAAAATCAATGTCAGTTGTTGCATCTCCAGATAAAACATCAACACCCGTGATTGTAGAATCTATATACCCTGCCAATGATGCGGTAACATCATAAGTGCCTGGTGCAATAGTGATTGAATAATCTCCATTTGTTTCAGGATTTGAGGTCATTCCTCCTGCCGTCACTTCTACATCGGTAATATTACCCACTCCATCGGCAAGAGTTACTGTGCCTGAAATCGATCCGTATGAAGAGTAATATAATGTGTCGTGAGCGGCATTCGTCCAAGGTGTGTAATCTACAGCACCTCTTCCTGTGTAGATTTTTGCAATGATTTCGGTTTCGTCTATCGTTCCCCAATAAACATATTCTGCGGTTATTTCATTGGAATCACTATTATACATTTCGAAAGCTCCGTTTCCGTAAAGATCGTTCCATTCAACAAGGCTGCTACCAAAAGTCGGGATATTGTTTCCGGCAGAATCAATGTAAATTCCACAACCTATATTATTGGTAAAAGCACAGTTTGTTATTTGCGGAGAAGAGTTATTGGTTAAATACAGTCCTGCCGTTAAGCTGTTATTTATGGTGCAATGAGACATTTGAACATTTCCGGTATTATCAAATTCCAGCATACCGTTGGAGCTGCTTCCACCGGAATTGAAATTACAGTAATTGAGATTGCAAACAGCATCCGGTGAGGATAAAAAGATGTTTTTCCAATTTGTTCGGGCTTGCGGGGCGTTTGTGAAATCTATATAAGAAAGCACACTGCCTGTTGCTGTTAATGCACCTTCCACAATAACAGAATACGCTCCGGTAAAGCGAATGTCATTACCGGCTTCGATAGTTAAAATCTCACTATTCAAAACATTAATATCACCATCGATGTCATAAGGAACATTGTGATACTGCCAAGTTCCCGTAACAACATCATCACCTAAAACCTTGATAGCATCATTTTCATTGTCATAGATATTTATTACATCGGTAAGATATTGTACTTCGTCAGCTCGGTTTGAATTGCATAATCTCCGTTATTGTGAATAGCTGTATCACTGATATGAACAACACTGTTCCAAGGATTGGATTCTACACCAAATGTTGCATTATGATGAATTTCCGAATTAGTAATATGTGCGGTAGCATCACTCCAGAAACACATTCCTGCCGAACTGCTGTGTGAGATATCACAATGATCAAAATTCGCAGTATGTTCCCACAATACGACACTTCCCCAACCTCCCGAACCTCCGTAAAGAATATCACAATAGGCAAGGTTACTCGGTTGGGCACAATAATCAAAATACAGTTTATCCCAATCTCCCGGTGCAGGTGTCGGTTGATTGGAAGTAAAGACAATATGGTTTTCAGGAGTTCCGATTGCCGTTAAGGAAGTTCTTATATCCATATCAACATTATTGTCAAATTTCAAAACACAGCCTGCTTCCAATGTTAAAGTCCCTCCATCAATAAACGGACTTCCATACAAAATATAATCATAATTATTGTACCAAACAGCGTCTGTATCAATATCTCCGCCGGAAATTTCTACTTGATGATTATTTAGATTTCCGTATATATTAATTGTGGGGATATCTCTGACCATTTCAGAAGGTATTCTTACGGAAGGTCCGCTATTGCTGTAAATACTTCCGTTTCTAAGGGTTCCGCCATCACTGTTATTGTGTGCAAAAATACCGTAGCACGAATTACTAAAAATATTACAGTTGTCTATATACGGTTCTGATGATGAGCCTATATAGATACCGCAACTATCGGACAATGAAATTGCGGTGTTTGTAATTATGGGGTCTGACCACATCAGGTCGATCCCGTTTCCGTCACAGTTCGAAATTGTGCAGTTTTCTATGAGAGGGTTGCTTCGATACATGTAAATTCCGTGTCCGTTACCATTAAGGATTTCACATCCCGTAATAGTTATCGTGCTGTCCTGATCACCACGAATCATAATGCTGGCAGGTCCATAAGATGTATCATCTCTGAATCCGGCTCTTTCTAATTTGCAAGCGTTTAGAATATTTCCGGGGTCATTATAATAGAAGTGAATACCTTTCCAATTTCCGTATAATATAGGCTCAAAGTTTACACTGTCTGCTAAAATTACTCCCACGATTTCAATTCCTGTATTATTATCGAAATACAAATTGCAGTCAGCAGGTAATTGTAATGTAACATTTCTATCTACTCCTATATCTCCGCATATATTATAGTTTCTTTTCAACCAAACAGCGTCTTCGGCAATATACCCTTCCATAACACAGACTCTATCCGGATTATTATCACTGAAAACGAATAAACTGTCTGCCGGTAATCGTCCGACAAGATTTGGATTAATTTTTATTGCTGCTAAACCATTGGATTCAATTCTCAAACTATCTGTAATAGTCATAGGCACGAACATATTTGCATAAGGTAAATACATGCCGTAGCTACCGTTTTCGTAAATATATGAATTGGTGAATGTAAGTTCACCGCCTGTGGCATGAATACCATCATCACCGTTGTTTTTCACTTCGCAAGATGTGAAGAATGTTGCTCCTGTCCCTTCAACTTTAATACCATCAAGAAGATTATTCATGAAATTACAATCTATAAACTCAAGACTATCGGCATCATTAATATGTATTCCGTCGGTATTATCATCGAAATCACAATTAGTGAAAACAGCAGAACCACAACCGTAAAAAAGACCGCCGATAGAAGTAGAATTAAAGGTGCAATATTCAACTATCGGAGCAGAACCGGATTCTACTCTAATGTAACTGCCATCCACTTGCGAGATTTGAGGATTTGAGTTATTGGCTACATAAATCCAGGCACCTGTTATTGCTGAGATTGAAGATCCTGAATTGTTGCTTTCTGTAATACCGCCACCGTTAAAAGTGCAATCATGAGCACTGCAATATCCATTGTCAGTGGTGATATAGCTGCCGGTAAAATTGCAAAGACTAATTTCGGGACCATCTTCGGTATTAACGTTAATGCTGCCGCCATTAATAAAATCGCAATTATGAATATGACTCTCGGGAAGGGATGATTCATTGACAGCAGTAATATCGGCATTATCAAATACACATTCATAAATATCGGGATGAGAAGCATCAACAATCAAATTTGAACCGTTAGAGAAATTGCAATCATGTATAGATAAAACTTGGGAACAATCAGTTACGGTTACATTACATCCGTTGAAATCCGAATCTGTTAGAGAGTAAAAAGTGTCTCCTGATGTGCTAAAAGTCATATTTGCATTGAGTAAATCCATAGGTTTATTTCCAATTGGAACTTCAATAACTACATTTATGAATGTAAAAGTGCCGCCTGTAGCATAAACACCGTTGGTTCCGTTGTTTTGCACAAAGCAATCTGTAAATGTTGTACCTGTACCTATTCCTGAAATTTCAATACCATTATAATCATTATCATTGAAATTACAATCTATAAATTCAAGACCATCGGCACCATCAATTTTAATTCCTCTCCAATAATTACCATTAAAAGAGCAATTGGAGAAAACAGCAGCACCACAACCGTAAAAAAGACCACCTGCTTCAGTGTTGTTATTAAAAGTGCAATTTTGAACTGTAGGTGCAGAACCACTATATACTTTAATCTTACAGCCGGATGCACCCTGAATGTACGGGTTTGAATTAGAGAATACAATGATAGCAGCCCCTTCAATAAACAAAACAGAGGGACTTGAACCATTTCCAATATGCAATTCAGATCCGTTAGAGAAATCACACCAATGTACATTAACAGTACCGCTACAATTATCCACTTCTAAGTTAACTCCAAAGAAATTACAATTATCCAGATCGCAATTGCCGGTTGCATTAGATAATGTGATATATTCGCCGGAAAAATGAATCTCATTACTACTTCCGTTTGCATTTAATCCACCATAGATATTGAAGCCGTTAGGATTAGCAACATTAACGACGCAACTATCTTGAAGGGTTAGGGTAGCTCCGGCAGCAACATAACAACCGGATTGGACAATGTGTGTAATGGCTTCTTCTTCTTCATAGTCCCAACGTGCCCAAGTTTCACCGCTTGTAATGGGCGTGTTGTGATAATGATTGACAGCTTGCAACTGCCCGAAAATCATCAACATTAAAGCAAACACACCCGCTTTAATAAGTGATTTGTGATCAAACATACTTTTCTTTTTCATACTTACTCCTGATTTTTTGTTTTTGTTAAACATTTTGTACTCCTTTTGATTTTTGTTTTGTCTAATCATTTTTTTTTTCTCCTTTTGGATTTTTTTGTTTGTTAGACATTTTTTTCTTCCTTTGGGATTTAAACTTTATCCCGTCCAACTTGTCTCAAGATGATTTTCCAAGAAATTATGAAAGAAACAAAATCACTTAAGACAAGTTTCTTCGCAAGTTTCTTCGCTAAGTCGCCAAGAATTACTTTGGAGATAAATTTCGGAAAGTAGTTCATTTATTATATTTCTTTAATAATGCTTCAGATATATCGTTAAATGGATACTCTTCACCCATAATTACATAATCAAAAGCAATTCCATCTAAAAAAGCTGCAAAGAGCATCATTTCGATTTGAATTTCCTGTTCAGACATTTCGTTTCCGAACAGTTCAACGAAAATACCCATTAATAAGGGTCCGAATACAGATTCATAATATTCTTTGAATTTGGTTAATTTGTGCATAATACTGCGTTGGGAAATTACACTTTGGTACAGTTGCCAGAATGTTAAATTTTCTTGTAGAGATTTTGTGAAATTATCAAGTAATAACTGCAATCTATCATAAGCAGATATTTGAGGTTGTGAAATTTCTGACATTTCATCAAAAAAATTGAAACCTTGCATTAAGACAATTTCCAAAAGTTCATCTTTGCTTTTGAAATAATTATAGATCAATCCTTTAGAAATTCCTGCAGCTTTCGCTATCATTTCTATCGATGTTTTATAATATCCATGTTCGGCAAATATCTCCAATGCTTTTTCGATTATTTGATTACGAGATTTTTCTCTCATCTCTGCAAACTTTTCTGGTTTTCTTGGTGTCATACTTTTTTTCCTTTTTTTATTGGTCAAATAGTCAGTCAATAATTATATTGTCAAGTTTTTTAATTTTTTTATTTATGCAGTTCGCTAAAAAGTATAGAATTATTGTCTCACAATTTTTTTAATGTGATAAATCATATCACCGATTTTAATCATTAGTTCCGATTTCATCGGGATTAAGGATGAACGGGCAAAAAAGTTTTTGGCTTAATCCATAACCTCAACTAAATATTTGATGAATGTATTTTTTATCAGAAAAACTTACAATTTAACACAATCTCTTTCAAACTTTGTGTAAAGGTTGTATTATAAAGTTTATTCACATCTCCAATAGCATCTTCAAAATCTTTATCGAAATTTATTTTCCCAAGATAATTTATATTCAAGTGCTCTAACTGATTTCTAACGAATAGATTTTTTGAATTTGCCATATTTTCAATAACACCAACAATTGGAACTTTTAATTCCAATAATAATTGTAAGGACTTTTTTACAGTTTCAAATGCAACTTTTGAAGGAGTAGTAACTAATAGGAATTCTGTCCTTTTAATAACACGAATTATATCCAGAGTTGCATCTCCTATTCCTGGAGGCATATCAATAATTAAGTAATCAAGAGAACCCCACCGAGTAATTGCTAGTAATTCAATTATAGCATTTGAAATATCTATTCCTCTTAGTGGTGATGGATTTTCTCCAGAAAAACTGATGATGGACATAAATTTTATTCCATAATATTCTGATGGGACGATTCCTTTGTCTTCTTTCGGGAAATCGTAATTTTTTATTCCCAAAATTATATGCGATGAAGGACCAGAAAAATCCAGATCAAACAAGCCAACCTTATGACCCATCTTTGATAAAATTAGTGCCAGAGCTGATGCAACAGAACTTTTGCCTATTCCACCTTTTCCACCTGCAACTGCAATTATTTTCTTAATATCTTTTAATCTTTTATCAATAACTTCTATTCTTGGGTCCATATCAGTTACCTCTCACCTGATATTGAATCAATCCAGATGCCTCGCCCTTGTATGATTTCGAAGTCAGGACTATTGCATTCTGGGCATCTGAGATACACATGAGCAGTCTCAGGTATGAAATGAAGTGATTCTGTTTCATCTTCAGATAAATTTTTCACAGCATCTTTAAATAACCATTCATGCTTACATACTTTACATTTTAAAATAGCTTTTTCAGGTTTTATTTTTATTGTTGCTTTTTCAAGAAGTTCTTTTTGAGGTTGCATTACCTCTTTTAATGCAAAGTTAAAAATTTCAGTATCAATTGTTTGCAATTCTCCGATTTTGACAATAATTTCAGATATTTCCTTTAAACCTTCATTTTCTGCAACCTTTAATGCAGTTGTAACAACAGCATCTGCTAATGCCCACTCGTGCATAATTAACTCCTTACTTCTTCGAGTCGTAAGAAGCGGAGCGACGACGACTCGAAACCGAGAGGTCTATTTGAAACCCACTTCTTCGAGTCGTTGTCATTTCATTCCTTACGACGCTAAGCAGATTGGGAACCATTGCGGAGTTCCGATAAATCGGACCATCCGCAAGGTTGTCTTATTTCCAATTCCCAAGAGGACCTCCATAGATTCCCATATCAGACCTTGTTCCATTAGAATCAATTATAATTGGGTCACCAGAATTTATGCATGGAGAATCCTGGTTTAGTATAAATGAATTTCCTTTTAAGAATAATGGGGCTTTAGATATATTCCCGTTTTTATTAGTTTGATTCGCAATATTTTCATAATTACCTGCGGAATTATTCCAGACATTATTGTATTCTATTGAGAAGTTTTCCAAAGATGTATTCATCCAGACACCAACACAAGGGCAAACCCATTCATCTTTCCAGCCGTTTTCAGCAATTACATTGTTTTTGAGAATTCCTCCTGCTGTTTTTTCCCATACCGCAAATCCGCAATTTCCATTGTGATAAATGACATTGTTGAGCACTTCCATATAAGCATTTCCAGTTGCAATAATTCCCCAACCAAGATTATCAAATACTGCATTATTTCTTACAACTGCTCGTGATTCTCCAAATGTTCCGATTCCTTTCCAATATCCTGAAATTCTATTTCTATAAACTATTGCGTTTGCATCCCATGTTATTCCTATTCCCGCACCTCTGCCTGTTTCAATAATATTATCAGCAATAACAGCAGTTGCTCCTCTATAAAGTGCCACTCCATCCCAACCATTATTTCTTATTATATTATTGAGGATAAATAATTCTCCACCTTCTCTACCAATTACTCCACCAATGCCCACAACAACTGTGTCAATTCTATGAGTATTATTAATAATCCGAACATTTTCAATTGTAACCCGACTATTTTTTACAACTATTCCAGCATCCGTAGCATTTCCATCAGGATCACGAATACCACCTGTTACTGTTAGGTTGCTAATGAATGAATCATAACTGTTTTCAAACAAAATTCCATATCCAGCATTTGTAATTAAGATGGTACTATCTGAGTTTTCGCCATAAATTGTTATTGCCTTATCTTTGATATGGAATCCAACTGTGGCTTTTACATCTGTAAGAGGTTCTACACAATTTCCACAGATTTTTTCAATGATTGTTTTTGGTGTTGCTTCATATATACCATTCTTAAGAAATAGAGTGTCTCCAGAATTTGCCTTATCAATTAATTCCTGGATGTTTTGCTCATTCTGAATCGCAAAAAGATAGGAATTTATATTTAGAATTATTAGTAAGGGTAATAAAAAGCAATTTATAAACCTTTTCAATTTTTTCATGTTATAAATTGTCTTTCTTTACGGAAAATAATGGGATTTACTTCAAATCATACCAGGGTGCTGCATCAAAATCACTGAAAAATATTTTTTTATCTTCTTCTCCTTTTATTTTCTTGCCTGTTTCTTTTACTAATTTGAGATATTTTTCACATTCAATTTTATTGCCATTTACTGCAAAAGCACGAGCCATTGCTTCATAAGCATAGGCTAAGTCAAAATCTACAAGATCGTTTTCTTTAGTGATATTCATACAGTTTTTTGCGTGATGAAGTGCCTTTTCTGGTTTGTTTAAAACGGCAAATACTCGGGATAATAACCATTCTGCTCTTTGTTCGTTAACAGATTGGAAATAAGGTGAGAGTAACCAGTGATACCGTGATGCGAGAGCACAATAAATCATTTTAGCATTTTCTTCATCTGTGCGTTTTTCTTTTCCCAAAAGGTTCCATGTTTGAATATTCATCTCAATGCCCATATAGTGGTGCATTTTTTCTTCCATTGAAATTTCCTTTTTCTCCATTTTTCCCTCTTTTTGATTGCATGCTTGCAAAATTGAAAACAAGCAAATAAAAATCAATAAAAATAATTTTTTCATGTTTTCGCCTTTCAAATGTTTATTATTTTTATCCTTGTGTAACAACCATCAACAGCACAAACATCTCATCCTTACTAACTCCTCCGTGATGTCCAATAAGAAATTTTTTTTCTTCACCTAAAATAAAATCTTTGATAATATAATTTCCTTTCATAATCAGAGTATAATGAGATCTACAAAATAGGCAAATTTAGGAAATTTTACCCTAAACTTGTCATTCTGAGTGAAACGAAGAATCTCATAATGGACTATATGAATGAAAGTTAGAGATTCTTCACTTTGTTCAGAATGACCCCTTTAAGTGATATTTCTTTATTTTTCAGAACTCATAATCAGAGTATAATCTTCCACTCTATCAAATAATTTGGGGTTTGGTTCGTATAATCCAAAGAAGTTTTTCTTTATCAAATTTTCACTTTTATACCAATAGCAGATATTTTCAAAATTTTGCTTGATGTAATTTTCAAATTGCTTTATTTTGGATGGTCGCACATAACAATATGCAACTGTTTGGTCAACGGGTATCCAACCGTAAGGTCAGCAGCTACAATTATAAGGTCTTTTGTTCCATTTTTATATTATTCCAAGTTATGCAAGTCTCCTAAGCCCTTGTTTTGATTATTAATTTAATTGCATAGGAATTTCCTTTTTTTCTGACACATAAGTTTATGGTAGATAAATCTTAACCCGTAACCCGTAACCCGTAACTCGTAACCCGTAACTCGTAACCCGTAACTCGTAACCCGTAACTTATCAAAGGGACTGTGAACTCTCAACAACTTTCAATTCACCAAAAACAACATCTGCTTTTATTTTAAGATAGTTTTTAGTTTTATCAAAACTTTTTGTTTTGTATTCCGATGAACCCAAGGCAGCCACACTACCTTCTGGCAATCTTGCACCTGCAAAAACAGAATTGATTTTAATAATTGTTGGAATTTCAGGATTGATTTTTATTATCCCTTCACCAAATACAGTGTTTACCTCCACTTTAATATTTTGGTCTGTTAGAGATATGTCAGATAGGTCAATAACACCTTTTCCAAAAACAACATTATAATGATTGTCATAATTTCTTGCTTTAACCGTAGAATCACTGAAGATAATAGTATTATGGCTTGTTCTAATTCCAAAGGTTCCAAACAGGATTCTTAATCCAATGTAAATAAAAATAAAAGCAAAGACAATTGAGAAAAATGGAATTCTAATATGAAATATTGCTTTAATTAGAATACTTAAACCAAGTAGAACAATAATAAAGCCCCAGAAGAAACTACTAAATATAAAGTTCATTTTCACACCATCCTCCAATTTTTTTAATTATGGGTTAATAATTGAAAGTTACGAATTATTTTGTCAATTTTAGAATTTTTTGTCTTAATTCGTCATTCAGCATTCCTTGTTCAATATTCTTGATTTTAAGTTTTTTAGTGTTCAGTTTTAACAACAATCAAAGGTACAAACATCTCGTCTTTACTAATTCCTCCATGATGTCCTATAAGAAATTTCTCTTCTTCACCTAAAATAAAATCTTTTATGATATAATTTTCTTTCATAATCAAAGTATAATCTCCCACTCTATCAAATAATTTGGGGTTTGGTTCGTATAATCCAAAGAAGTTTTTCTTTATCAAATCTTCACTTTTGTACAAATAGCAGATATTTTCAAAATTTTGCTTGATGTAATTTTCAAATTGCTTTGTTCTGGATGGTCGCACATAACAATATGCAACTCTTGGGTCTCCAGATAAAGGGAGTGCTAATGTTTCCATAAGTTTGGGATGTCTCTTTAATTCAATGGTCTTTGTCCTATCTGAATCAATCAAACCATGGTCTGCTGTAATAATAATTGTTGTATCTGTATTTTCAATTGATTTCAAAAATGCGGTTAATCTCACATTGAGTTCTTCAAAATGGGCAGCAACTTCCTTGCTTTTTGTTCCGTACTTATGACATAAATAATCAAATTTTGACCAATATGCACAAATATATTTTTTATCCTTAGATTTGAGTGCTTTCTTAACTTTTCTGAAAAAGCCAGAAAGATTTTTATATGATAATCTTTTTGCTCCCTTGCAAAAAGCAGTCGTATAGTCAGAATTTACATACTGCTTTTTTGTTATATGATAAGATTTTCTGTTGATTTTTTCAAAGATGGTCTTTTCGTTGAATATCATTTCTGGTTTAACATTGATTTTGCCAAAATTCAATCCCCCACATCTTGGATTGAAAAACAAAATAGTTGAAACCAGCCCCAACTCTTTTAGATACACAAACCAGCCAGTAATTCCATGCTGTGCTGGAGCAACTCCTGTAAGAAATGTTGTTATCGCTACTGCTGTTGTTGGCAGAAATACAGATGTAATCTTATCTTTGAGATATTTCGTGAAAATTGTATCTTTCCCATATTTTGCCAGATATTCATATCCAAGTCCATCAATTATCATCAAAACAATATTTTGTGATTTGGATAATTCGTTTGGATTTAATGAAGGTAATGAATCATATTCAGATTTTCCTCCTTGTGCTTGAAGAATACTGCTCATCAAGTTTACGATGCTTCCGTCTTTGTAATTTGGTAAATACATTAGATGACCAACCTTTCTATCTTTGGATAAATCTTATTAATTTTTTGTAAAGGGAATTCTCGGAAAATTGGCAAGATTTCCTTCAAATTCTTATTCAACTTTTTCAAACTGCTCATCAATCAACTTCCATATTTTAAATTTTTCTTTATACTTCAATTTTATAACGGTTTTTAATTAATCTTAGATTCAAGTAATAAGTGCAACTTTATCTTTTATTACCTCTTTCATTGCTTTCTGGCGCGCTTAAATATTTCTTCTACAGTTTGTCCCTCATAAAGTCTTTTGGAAATTTGAACATAATCTGTTGGCTCACGATAAAATAAGGAAAGAAATCGTAAGGCATTGCTAGCACCAAGGGCTTTATTCAAAACCTCTATCCCTCTAATTCTGATTTCTGTGTCATCCATTATTTTTACTTTCATTTTTATTTTTTCAATTTTACTCATATAAACAAAAAGTATAAATATAAAAAATTCCTGTATCCAGTTTCAAGTATCAAGTATCAAGTATCAAATTTCATTTTAGTTATGCCTGATATAGATAATATCACCATCTTTAACTAAATATTCTTTACCTTCTAAAAAGAACTTGCCAGCAGTTTTCAATTCCTTTTCAGAACCATATTTTTTAAAATCTTCAAAAGAATAGCGTTCTGCACGAATAAATCCTTTTGCAAAATCAGTATGAACAGTTCCTGCAGCATCAAGTGCTGTGCTTCCTTCTGGCAGAGACCAAGCTCGCACTTCTTCATTACCTATTGTGAAGAAGCTTATAAGACCTAAATTTTTGTAGGAAATTCTTGTTAACTTTTTTACAGCAGATTCTTTGATATTGAATTCTTGCATAAACTGTTTGGTATCTTCTTCATCTAATTGGTTCAGTTCCATTTCAAACTTGCCAGGAATCTCAACGACTTCATATTTTTCTGAGATGGATTTGATTAAATCATTGTTTTGTCCAAATTTTTCTTCCGAAACATTCAAGATTATGAAAGCCGATTTTAATGTAAGGAATTGATATCCACGAAGTAATCTTAGTTCATTGTGATTTAAATCAAGAGTTTGAAGCATCTGGCCGTTACTAAGGCAGTTATAACATTTTTCAATCAGCCTTTTCTCTGTTTCCAGTTCTGAAGCTTTTAATCCCTGTTTTAGTTGCTTATTAATTGAACTAATTTTCTTTTCGCAAATTGTTAAATCAGAAAGTATAAATTCAGTTTTAATATTTTCAATTTCATTTTCAGGCTTTGGAGGAATTCCAGAAAGATTAAATCCTCTAATGACAAATCCAAATGCATCCACAGTTCGCAATAGTCCAAGGTGCAAGTCCGAGAAAATTTCGTTTTTTGCTTCATCTTTTTTGATTCCAACAAAATCAAAGTATTCAATTGTGGCATACACAGTTTTTGGACGATTAAAAATTTGATTAAGATAGTCCACCCGTTCATCTATGACATTAACCATTGCAATATTTGGTTTTATATTACCTGTATAATAATCAGAAACTTCTGCATTACTTTTTGTAATTGCATTAAATATGGTTGTTTTGCCACTTTTGGGCATTCCGACTAATCCAATCTTTATCATAATTATTTTCTCTTTTCCAAGAAGGGAATGTATTTGTCAATTTATATTTTACCATAGGTATTGTCACAGTGTTATTAGGATCAAAACTTTGATAAAAATCTATTATTCTTTTTTGTTGACAATAAAATTGTAGTATTTTTAGAGATTAATATTATTTTAA
>JACNFI010000357.1 GCA_014384665.1 Candidatus Cloacimonadota bacterium | reverse complement strand
AAAGTATTATCAAACTTTTTTGAAATAAGTTGACAGTTTTAAAAAAAATTCTTCTTTTACTTAACAATAAAGTGTTAGATTGAGAATGTAAATTTGGAAAGTAGTAATTTATTGTATCGGAATTTCAAAGTTTTATTTCACCACCGAGAACACCGAGTAACACCGAGTAATTTAGTCTTTTTTCGGTGAATTTCAGTGTTTTCTGTGTTTAATTAATTATATGTGTATTAATAAAAAAAATTATGTCAAAATATATTGCCTGTTTCGGTCTAACATTGTTAGAATAAAATAATTTCTTAGGATAGAAGAACCCAAATGAAAGAAAATCAAGTTGTTGTAACAGGATTGGGGGCTGTTACACCTGTTGGTATAGGTATAAAGGATTTTTGGGAAGGTTTAATAAATGGAAGAAACGGTGTTGGGAGAGTAACACATTTTGATGTGACAGATTTTCGTTCTAAGCTTGCAGCAGAGGTAAAAAACTTTCATGCAGAGGAATGGATCGACAAAAAATCAGCAGAGCGTATGGATCGTTTCACTCAATTTGCATTTGCTGCATCTAAAATGGCGATGGAAGATTCTGGATTGGATTCATTCTCATTTGATAGTTCACGAGCCGGCGTTATTATCGGTTCAGGAATTGGTGGTTCACAAACAATTGAGAATGGACACTCCATAATTAGTAATAGAGGTCCCAGGGGTTTGAATCCGTTTTTTGTATGCAAACTTCTTATCAATATGGCAGCCTGCACGGTGTCTATTAAATATGGTTTAAAGGGTCCTCTTTCTGCTCTTTCTGTTGCTTGTTCGACTGGAACGAACGCTATTGGAGATGCTTTCAGGATTATTCAAAGAGGAGATGCAGATATAATGCTTGCTGGAAGCTCTGAGGCATGTATAACTCCAATGGCTTATGGTGGATTCTGTGCAACACGCTCAATGTCTCAAAATGAATGTCCTGAAAAAGCCAGCAGACCTTTTGACAAAAACCGTGATGGTTTTATAATGGGAGAAGGAGCAGGAATTATTGTTTTAGAAAAT
Organism: Candidatus Cloacimonadota bacterium; assembly: GCA_014384665.1. Taxonomy (GTDB): domain Bacteria; phylum Cloacimonadota; class Cloacimonadia; order JGIOTU-2; family JGIOTU-2; genus JACNFI01. The sequence continues at coordinate 1,681 of JACNFI010000357.1, read as the reverse complement.
TTGAAACATGCTTTAAATAGAAATGCGAAGATTTATGCGAAAGTTGTTGGATATGGCAATACGGCAGATGCTTATCACTTAACCGCACCAGACCCTGAGGGAGATGGAATGGTTCGAGTCATGCAAGCTGCAATTAAAGATGCGGATATGGAGACACAGGAGATTGAATATATCAATGCACATGGTACATCCACTGTTTTAAATGATAAATGTGAAAGCCAAGCAATTATGAAGGTTTTTGGCAATCATACAAAAATGTTAAAAATTAGTTCGATTAAATCGATGATAGGGCATCTTATGGCAGCTGCGGGATCTGTTGAATTTGTGTCTACTGTAATGAGTGTTTATACTGGAAAACTTCCTCCTACAATAAATTACGAAGAACCAGATCCTGAATGTCCGCTTGATTATGTTACTAATGGTGTAGAATCGGTTAATATAAATACAGCTATGAGTAATTCTTTTGGTTTCGGTGGTGGAAACGCATGTCTTATCATTAAAAAATGGGTGAAAATAAATAAAAATTCCTAAACTTAAAATCGGAAATTTAACCGCAGATATTCCTATTATCCAGGGTGGTATGGGTGTAAGAGTTTCTCTTTCATCCCTTGCCTCAGCAGTGGCAAACGAAGGTGGAATTGGAACGATTTCAAGCATTGGGCTTGGTGATATTGAGGCTTCAAAGTATGAGTATGAAAAAATATCCAGGGAAGCACTAATAAGCGAGATCCAAAAAGCAAGGAGCATGACAGATGGTCACCTCGCAGTAAACTTCATGGGTGTGCTCAGCAATGTAGATGATCTTATTAAAACATCTGTGCATGAAGGAATCAAAATAATCGTATTTGGTGCTGGTCTTCCAATTAAACTTCCGATACTGGTTGAAGATAATAGTGTTAATCTTGTACCCATTATCAGTTCTGCAAGAGTTGCAAATTTGATTCTGAGAGTGTGGGATAAACGATATGGAAGAACTGCTGATGGACTGATACTGGAAGGTCCCCTTGCAGGAGGACATCTCGGTTTCTCAGAAGAACAATTGGAACATTCAGAAGAATACTCCATCGAAAAACTTTTACCTGAAGTACTGGAAGTAATTAAAACCTATGAAGATAAATACGGAAGGAAAATTCCTGTCATTGCTGCAGGAGGTATCTATGATGGAAAAGATATCGCAAGGATGCTGTCTCTGGGTGCCTCAGGAGTTCAAATGGGTACGCGTTTTGTTTGCACAAAGGAATGTGCTGTATCTCAGGAATTCAAACAAGCTTATTTGGATTCAAAAAAAGAAGATATGGTTATTATTAAAAGCCCTGTTGGTATGCCTGCCAGAGCGATTCATAATTATTTTCTAAAAGATCTGGAAATTAAAGGAAAGTTGAAAATAAAATGTCCATATAGATGTCTTACTGCCTGCAAAGTCGATACAGCGAGATATTGCATTGCCCTGGCTCTCATAAATTCCTATCTTGGTGATGTGGAGCATGGATTAATCTTCTGTGGACAAAATGCATATCGTATTAATAAAATAATTACTGTCAAAGAACTTATACAGGAGCTTTTATCTGAGCTAAAAGAAGTATGATATGGGGTCGAAAAGAAAGAAGATCAGGCCCTTAAAAAATGAAACTTACCAACAAGTTGTCGTGAAATTTTTCGATTAAATGACAAATATCTCCCG
>JACNFI010000356.1 GCA_014384665.1 Candidatus Cloacimonadota bacterium | reverse complement strand
GATATTATACCTGTTATTGCTTATTCTTTCCGTAACAATTTTCTTGTTGATGATACAAAGCCAAATACGGGTTATCAAATGTTAAAAAAGGATATGCATCTAAGATTAGAAGCAATCCCTCAAACATCTAAAGACATTAAAAACAAAAATAATATCTCCTGGGAAATGTATGAAAAAGGAAATACAAACTTCTTTAGAGGCAGGAATCGTGATATTTGGCCGCCATCAGGAACTACTTCTACAGGAGGTTGGGTAGAAACACAATGGAACCAGGAATACCCATGGAATATGTATTGCCCACTTGATTTCCATAATGGAGGAAGATCTGTAACTGGTTGTGTGGCAACTGCTTTAGCTCAAGTAATCAATTATCACAGATATATTGACAATGCTTATTTTACCGATAGTGATGATTATGTTTCCTCTTATGCTGGTAACTATGTTATTATTGATGACTATCACAATTCTCATGACTTTCCTTCATTTCCTGAATTAAATGTGTTTCTTGATCAAATTAGAGAATACTATATGACTAATGACGAACTTAATAATTCTTTGCAAGCAGCTTTATCCTTTGCGGCTGGTGTATCAGTTCAAATGAAATATTCATCTGTTGCTTCAGGGTCTTACACATACTTGGTTGATAACGCACTTTTAGGTAAATTTGGATATGATACAGCTACTTATTATTATTCATCACACCCAAATTTTTATCCTAATATCCAGAATGATATGATGAATGCTCGTCCTGTTTCTCTGGGAATTACCTCACCAACCGGAGGTCATGAAATAATTGTAGATGGTTATAATAGCGGGGAGGATACTTATCATCTAAATTTTGGATGGGGAGGGTCGTTTGATAATTGGTATTCTCTACCAAACGGAATGCCTGCCGGTTTTAATGTCGTTTCTGATGCTGTTATGAATATTGAAGGTGGTGTGCTTCCCTATCTTGAAATTGATGAAATATTTCTTACTGAGCTGAATGGTGATGGAGATGGTGAAGTTAATCCTGGTGAAACCGCTGCTATTCTTGTAAGAATATCTAATAGACCAGGGTTTTCAACTGCAACAGATGTGCTGGCAATTCTGCGATGCAGTGACCCTCGTGCTACTATTAATGACTCTATAGGAACCTATAATAACATTCAGCCAGGTTCTTCTCAAATCAATTTATTAGACTCACTTGAAGTTCAGTTTGCTGAAGGAATTGGGGTATGTTCCATTGAATTCATACTTCATGTTACGACTAATGATGGTGATTATTATGCAGATTTAGAATTTACGATTGATGTAACCTTGAATCAAGCTGGTTGGCCTAAATATATTACAAATGGTGTTCCAGGCTGTCCTGGACTTGTTGATATAAATGAAGACGATTCTATTGATGTAATTTTTAGCGATAAGAATGGAGCTATTCATTGCTATAATAATAACGGCATTGAATTCACTAATTTCCCTTATGATACAGGCAGTCAAATTTTTGGCTCAGTTGCAATTGCAGATATAAATGACGACGGTCAACTTAACATTGTGACTGGCTCAAGAAGTGACAGATTATATGTATTAAAACCTGATGGTGATACACTCTTTACCTATAATGCTTCCAGCGATATATTCTGCACACCAGCAATCTCAGATATTGATAATAATGGAAGTTATGAAATTATTTTCGGAGCTTCAAATAGGAAACTTTATGTTCTAAATTATTTAGGGGAAGATTACTCCGCTAACTTCCCTATTATACTTCCAAGTATTATGTATTCAGGAGTAGGTCCGGCGATTGCAGATATTAATAATGATGGCTTCAAAGAAATTATTGTTGGTTGTAATGATGGAAATGTATATTGTGTTAATACAAATGGTGAAATTGACTGGACTGCTTCAACTACAGGCTTAATTCGTTCTGCACCAACTATTGTAAAGTATAATGACTATTATAAAATCCTAGTAGGTTCATCTTCTGGACAATTATATATTATTTCTCAGGATGGAATTATTGAACATGAAATCCCTCTTGCAGGTGATATAATGACCTCACCAGTTATTGTTGATTTAGAAGCCAATGGAGGAGCCAATAGTATTGATGATTTAATAATAATTGTAGGCACAACGAGTGGAAATCTATATCTTATTGATATGGCAGGAAATATACTCCCGGGATGGCCTTATAATACAGGTAGTGCAATTGAGTCAACTCCAATTGTTGCGGATGTTGATAATAATGATATCTACGATATTATCTTTGGTTGTAATGATAAATATTTATATGGACTTGGTACAAATGGACAAACGAGTTATGAATTCCCAATTTACTGCGGCTATGAAGTAAAATCTCCTCCTGCAATTGTTGATATAGACGAAGATGGAGATTATGAAATAGGTGTTGGAACCTATGGAGGGCTCTGGCTAATTGATTATAAAACTCCGTTTGGGGATGCAGAAATATTATGGCCTATGTATCGTTATGACCTTGAAAGAACCGGATTTGTAGATTGGACTCCCGATATTGGTATACAGGATAATCCCGACCAATATAAGAATTTTATTGCTCAAAATTTCCCAAATCCAGTGAAAAGCTCCACTACTATTTCATTTGGTTTAGCTGGTAATAATAACAAACATGCTCAAATAAAAATCTATAATATCAAAGGTCAACTTGTAAAGAATTTCGAACTCCGAACTCTGAACTCTGAACTTAATAATGTTGCCTGGGATGGCAATAATAGTAATGGAAAGAAAGTATCAAACGGGGTTTACTTCTATCGTCTTGAGACAAATAAATATAAATCTGAGATAAAGAAGATGCTCCTACTTCGTTAAAACTTCGTAGGATAAATTTTAATGAGATAGTGATAATCTTCACTATCATGGTAAAATCATTAACCCTTAGAAAAAAAATTGAAGGAAAAATGGGGAACGAAAAAACAAAACTGATACTTTGCATTATTATTGGGATGATAATACTTATATATTGTATCTCCTTCGCTGTTGAATTTACCGTGCCTACATCACCTAATGATATAACTTATGGTGATATAGACTATGATGGCGATTGGGATATCTCAATCCCTAGTACTATTTATTATGCCCCTGATACCATTTCAATTTTAATAAATAACGGTTACGGAAATTTTAACATGGCTTATATTGCGAAAGATAATATGCATTTCTTAGAGTGTGTTAGAATTGATGATGACGATTTTCCGGACTTTGTAACAAAGATAGGTGGTGAGAATTATCAATTTGTTTATTACAAAAATAATGGAGATGGCAGCTTTGGTGAAGCTATCAATATTCATACTACCCTGTCAGACCATCAGGAAAGAATGGTAATTTCTGACTTGAACAACGATGAAGATTATGATATAATATATTTTCATGATGTGCCCGATAATTATTGGGGAATAATTGATAATGACGGATATGGAAATTTTACTGATATATATTATTGTGATTCAATAGCCCGTCCCATCCCGGCGCCAGGAGATTTTAATAATGACTCCTTGAATGATATTTTTGTTAATGGTACGCCAGATGTTGTTTACATAAATGAGGGAAACTATCAGTTTCAGATGAACATCATTGAACCTCTTATCTGGTTACACAGCACCTATGCTTGTGATATAAATAATGACAATTATCAGGATATTGTTGGATTATTGCATAGATATATGTATGGATTACCCTGTGAACTATATCTATTGTATAACTATGGTTATTATACATTTACTGACCGGGACACTCTGGAATTTCCTTGCGGAACCTTAATTGTGGATATTGCAGATTACAATAATGACAACTATCCTGATTTGACTTATCAAATTTCTACATGGGAGAATCCAGGAGGAGATCATAACATTTATGTATGTCTGAATAATCAGGATGGCACTTTCTCTGAACCTATTAGTTATTATATAGGTTTTGCTTTTCATGGCTTTAAAGTATGCTCAGCAGATTTTGATGGTAATAATTATAATGATCTTGCAATAACTAAATATAAGATTGATGATGTTTATTACGGCGTTAGAATACTTTTTAATGATGGAAATGGTAACTTTTTAGATGAACCACAAGTTGCAGTTGATAATTACGAATTAGGAATTACGAATTATGAGCTAACTAATTACTCAAATCCGTTTAAGTCTAACACAACTATTTCCTTTTCTTTAGCGAAAAATGTAAAGAATGTTGGGTTAAACATATATAATATTAAAGGAAAATTAGTAAGAAAATTACTAAATAATAGGATAATGTATAGCGGTAACCATTTCATCCAATGGGATGGAAAAGATAATAAAGGAAAGGAGGTGAGCAGCAATGTTTACATATACAGACTACGGATAGGAGATAAATCAATCTCAAAGAAGATGTTATTGGTAAGATAGAGTGATAAATAATTCCGTTCCAAATAATTAAAGAGAACAGAGGTTTGTTAACGAGTAAAAAAAAGAACAGGAGTATAGGAACTATTAAAAAAGCAAGATGGAGAAAATATTTGACATTTTATTCATATATTTTCCAAATTGGATTTAAAAAAAAGAGAAAAACTATGAAAAATACAAAACAATATTTTACTATTTATGTTATTATACTTTTAATGAGTCTTGTAATAACCAGTATCTCCTTTGCTATTGAATTTACTGTGCCTGTATCACCAAATGATATAACATACGCAGATATAGATTGTGATGAAGATTATGATATTATAGTTGCCAGTTCCTGTTATTTTGATACGATTTCAATATTAATAAATGATGGTTATGGAAATTTTGATATAAACTATATTGAAAAAGATAATATGCATTTCTTAGAATGTATTAGAATTGATGATGACAATTTCCCGGACTTTGTAACAAAGATAGGTGGTGAAGATTATCAATTTGTTTATTACAAAAATAATGGAGATGGCAGCTTTGGAGAAGCTATTAATATTCATACTACCCTCTCAGACCATCAGGAAAGAATGGTAATTTCTGACTTGAACAACGATGAAGATTATGATATAATATATTTTCATGATGTGCCCGATAATTATTGGGGAATAATTGATAATGACGGATATGGAAATTTTACTGATATATATTATTGTGATTCAATAGCCCGTCCCATCCCGGCGCCAGGAGATTTTAATAATGACTCCTTGAATGATATTTTTGTTAATGGTACGCCAGATGTTGTTTACATAAATGAGGGAAACTATCAGTTTCAGATGAACATCATTGAACCTCTTATCTGGTTACACAGCACCTATGCTTGTGATATAAATAATGACAATTATCAGGATATTGTTGGATTATTGCATAGATATATGTATGGATTACCCTGTGAACTATATCTATTGTATAACTATGGTTATTATACATTTACTGACCGGGACACTCTGGAATTTCCTTGCGGAACCTTAATTGTGGATATTGCAGATTACAATAATGACAACTATCCTGATTTGACTTATCAAATTTCTACATGGGAGAATCCAGGAGGAGATCATAACATTTATGTATGTCTGAATAATCAGGATGGCACTTTCTCTGAACCTATTAGTTATTATATAGGTTTTGCTTTTCATGGCTTTAAAGTATGCTCAGCAGATTTTGATGGTAATAATTATAATGATCTTGCAATAACTAAATATAAGATTGATGATGTTTATTACGGCGTTAGAATACTTTTTAATGATGGAAATGGTAACTTTTTAGATGAACCACAAGTTGCAGTTGATAATTACGAATTAGGAATTACGAATTATGAGCTAACTAATTACTCAAATCCGTTTAAGTCTAACACAACTATTTCCTTTTCTTTAGCGAAAAATGTAAAGAATGTTGGGTTAAACATATATAATATTAAAGGAAAATTAGTAAGAAAATTACTAAATAATAGGATAATGTATAGCGGTAACCATTTCATCCAATGGGATGGAAAAGATAATAAAGGAAAGGAGGTGAGCAGCAATGTTTACATATACAGACTACGGATAGGAGATAAATCAATCTCAAAGAAGATGTTATTGGTAAGATAGTGATAATTCTCACTACCTTGGTAAAATCGTTAACCCTTAAAAAAAAATTGGAGGAAAAATGAAAAACTCAAAAACAAAACTTTCCCGACTTATTGGGATCCCGATTATCGGGATAGTTATATTTGCTTTCAGCATCTCTTATGCTGATGTAAGCAAAGAGCAAGCAAGAGACCTGGTATTAAACCAGATTATTGGTGAGAAAAACATTAAGAATGTAAATGTATATCAGGAAACTGATATAATCTTTGATTCATTGTATGTTATTGATATTTGCAACTCTATTGATGTTCCTTATACTAATTGCTGGTTATTCTTTGTTGATGATATTCCAACTGCAGGATGGGAGCATAACTGCAGATATGTTTTTGTAAATTCTGTAGATGGTTCTTATCAAATCATTAATGAAACTGTACCACCTCTTAATTTTAATACAGAATTAGAAGAAGTATCTATCAATGTATTTATTGAACCGTATAATAATCCATCTGGTCCCCCAGCAACATTAGAACCTCCTGAACCAGACCCAACAAAATATGCTGTTTTATTTACTGGTTATGCCTCTTCTCAAATCCGTTTTTGGAACGATATGAGTGCTATGTATACAACCCTGAAACAGCAATATGGCTTTATGGATGATAATATTTTTGTGCTCTTTGATAATGGACCACAAGGTGATCCTGATTATGATGATTTGGATAAAGATGAAAACTGGCCTGACATTGATGGTGAATGTACTTATAATGATATAAATGATGCATTTGTATGGATGGCTGATAATCTTGGACTAACAGATATGTTATTTGTATTTGTATGCACACACGGTGGACAAGGTGAGGAGGAAGGAGATTCATATTTAAAACTCGACGAAGGAGAACATTTAGATGATTGGCAACTTGCTTCAATGGTTGAGCCTATCAACTGTTCACAAATGATATTTTTTCTTGAAGCATGTCATGTAGGAGGATTTGTAGGTGATTTAGAGGGACCCAAAAGAACAATTCATACTTCAACAGATTGGGAAAACTCCTCATGGAGTATGATGTCAGGACCAACAGCTGGCTTTAATGAGTTTGCTTATTTCTGGACTTCTGCTGTGCGGGGATATTATCCATACGATAGACTTGAGCCCTGGCTCCCTGGTGAGGAAGTTGGAAGTCATACTATTTTTTCGTTTGATTATGATCCTGACTTGAATCTGGATGGTGAGATAAGTATGGAAGAAGCATTTCAATTTGCCAATGATATGGATCAATACAGCGAATATGGATATGTTAGTTATGAAACTATTCATCGTGAGTATCCTCAATTTTCTACAAATCTAGATTGTTCTGGATATATTTTAACTTTGAGAGGATTGGTAGAAGACATTACAGATTACCAGACTATTTCTGGGGTTTACTACATTCAGGGTGGAGATTTAATAGTAGGTCAGGGAGTAGATTTAACCATTGAAGAAAATTCTTGTATCTACTTTTTGGATAGGTCAAAGATAGTAGTTGAAAGTGGTGGTAGTATAAATTTTGGCGATAATTGTTTTATTGTAGGCGAATTCTCAACTATCTACGAAGATCCCCCATTCGTTCCAGAAACAATTCCAGGTAACAAAGTTGAAATATACGGCGATTTTAGCTTTGGAGAAAATGTTATCTTCAGAGCAACGGATGAGGATAAATATTGGGATGGATTATTTATTTACTCTCCACATACTGTTCTACTTAATGATATATACTTTGAAAATTGTTCTCTTTTTAATGAAAATGGTAGTATTGAAATATCCAATTGTGACTTCTACAGGTCTGGTATCACCAGTAAAAATTCAACTATGATAAGAATTGGTAATTGTAATCTGGATGAATGTAATTCAATAAGATATTTTGATTGCATCTTTGCTGGATTAAGAAATTCTAATATAACAAATACCTATGACATTGGAGTAGTAATTCATAACTGTGATGGATTTGATATTTCAGAAAACTGGATAGGTAACTGCAATGATACAGGAATAAATATTTTTGAAAGTGGTAATTTTCAAAGTGTTATCTATAATAATACTATAAGTCATAATGGTTATGGAGATGGAATAAGATTATATTCTTCAGTAGCAGATATTGTTAGTAATGTCATTCAATATAACTTTTGTGGTATTATATCATTTCATAATAGTACTGTAATAATAGAGAAAAAAGAAGATACAGGTCCCTGGGAATATAATTCCCTTATACTTAATAATCTTATAGAAGAGATATTGTTTACGCATGACAGTGAGCCTGAAATGGATTGGAAAATGAATAAGATTGTGGATAATAATTTTGAGCTTGGGACAAGAGATCAGTATTTAATTTGCTGTGCGGATCATCCTGTAGGTGGAAGCCATCATGTAATGCGTTATAATTACTGGGGGACAAATTGTGGTTCTGAAAGATTTTTCCCACCTGATGTCTATTGGCTTGAGCCTATGTGGGACCCTCCAAATCCTGAAGAGTTAGAAAGCACATTAGCTCAAGAGCTTTATCATAATGCTACTGAGAATGCAAAAGATGAAAATTATGAAGAAGCTGAAATAATTTTCAAGGATATTATATCTCAATATCCTGAAACAAAATATAGCAAATGGAGTATGAAAAACCTGCTGACATTGGAAAAATCATCTGATAAACATTTCTCATCTCTTCAGACATACTACATAAACAACCCCAATAAGGATTTTGATAATGAGATGAGTAAACTCTCAGACTATTTAATTAATAGTTGTTATATTGAGATGCGGCAATATGAAACAGCAATAGCCCACTTTGAGGATAAAATTCTTAACTCTACAACTTCGGATATAGATTCTATATTTGCTGTTATAGATGCAGGATACACATATCTATTGATGGAGAGTTCTGGTAGTAGATATGTTGGTAGATTGAGCTATTTAAAACCGAAAACTTATCCTGAATTCAAAAAGAAAACAGATGAACTGCTTTCTATGATTATAAACAGAGAACTTGAAAATGAAGATGTACTAATGCCTGAATTTAGACTTTCCCAAAACTTCCCGAATCCATTTTCCCCGACGGACGTAAATCCAGAAACGGCCATAAACTTTTTAATTCCATCTACCATTAAGGTTTATCTTTCCATTTACAACATCAAAGGTCAAAAAGTCTGCACTTTGGTTAATAACAAACTTGAAAAAGGGATTCATAGCGTAATATGGGATGGAAAAGATGAAAATGGGAATCTTGTAAGTTCCGGGATTTATTTATACAAGTTGAAGACAGGTAATAAGACAGCTGTGAAGAAAATGATTCTCCTTCGCTAAAGTTTACACTCCGTAGATCAAAATCTTTGGAACGAAGGCTGCTCCAGAGGATAAATTTTAATGAGATAACGCAAGAAAATAATCAGTAATAGAAGATAAGGACGACCTGTGAGCTTACAGATCGTCCTTTGTTTTTTGGTTTTTTATCCTGATTTACCCTGGCAATTTAGGTAAAGCCAGATTCGGTTTCTTGTCAAAATCTGGTTTTAAAGGAGGATTTTCTTTCAGTAATTTTTCTACTTCTTGAATGGCTCTTGCCAATTGAGGGTCCTTGTTTTCTACATAATCTTTTGGAGTAATATCAACTTCAATATCCGGGTCAGTTCCATAATTTTCAACTCCCCAGCCTACATCTTTAAACCAGAATGAGTATTCAGGCTGTGTGGTCAATCCGCCATCCATTAAACTATACCGAGCACTAATACCGATTACACCACCCCAGGTTCGCTTTCCAATCAATGGTCCTAAATTCATCAATTTAAAACTATGACTGAAAATATCACCATCTGAGCCTGCATTCTCATTTGTCAAAGCAATAATAGGACCTGGAACTGATTCAGCAGGATATGGCTCAGGTTTACCCCATCTTGGGACATCATACCCAATCCTCTTCCGTGCTAATTTTTCTAATAGTAAGCAAGATACATGCCCCCCACCATTATATCTAACATCTACAATTAAACCATCATGATTAAATTCACTTAGATAGTAACGATGAAACTCGGAGAATCCTAATGGTCCCATATCAGGAATATGGACATATCCAATTCGCCCGTTTGTCTTTTCATGTATAAATTTTCTATTATTTTCAACCCATTCTCTATACCTTATTGGCATCTCATTTTTTAAAGTCTTTACATAGAAGGATTTGATTTTACCGGTTTTTCCATCCTGCACTCGCAAAAATACTTCATTACCTGCTTGATTTAATAACAGTTTATAAGGTGAATTATTCTTATCTAATTTCTCACCATTTATACCAAGAAGATAATCACCTTCATTTACCATTAAACCCGGTTGATTGAAAGGTGAGTCTTTATCCTCATCCCAGGAATCACCCTGAACAATGTGTTCAATGCGATATTTTCTTTTCTTTATATCATATATGAAATCAGCACCTAATAAGCCAATTTTATACTGAGGAGGTATTTTATAATCACCACCAAATTCATAAGAATGTGAAGTACCTAGCTCCCCTTGCATCTCCCATATCAAGTCTGAAAATTCTCCACGAGTTCCTATCCTATCTAATAGAGGGAAATATCTTTTATACACTTTTTGCCAATCAATATTTGACATATCTTTATTCCAGAAGTGTTCTCGTTGTAATCTCCATGCTTCTCTATACATTTGACGCCACTCACTTTCCAAATCAACTTTAACCTTTATTCTTGAAAGGTCAATCCAGCCACTTTCTCTTCCTGGTTCAGTCATTGCTTTAATTTTATCTTCCAATTTCTTATCAGCATCAACAATTCTCAATTTATTACTAACTCTTATAAGCATCTTTTTACCATTTTGTGCAACCATAAAATTGGAAATTCCCTCAATAATAGTTTCTGTTTTTTGATTGTCAAAATCATACATCTTAATAGAACCTTTAGCAGGAAGCTCAGTAGAAAACCATTCCATACCCAAACTTCCTTCTACTGGAAATACTGAAAATAGTACTTTTTCTTTAATAGAAGCAATCTGGCGATATATTCCTTCTTCTAAAGGAAATGGAATAATACGATTTGCTATATTATCCAGATCAATCTTTACTTTTATCTCTTTTTTCTTATCCTTTTGTTTTTTGTCTTCTTTCTCTTCCTTTTCTTTAGTTTCTAAATCTGGAACTTTTTTAAACGGGTTTTTTAGTTCTTTATCTAAAGTGATTAGATAAGGACGCACACCTTTGGGAAAACTCAGTTCAAATTGCATTGTATCGTATATAGGATCAAATTTTCTTTGTGAAAGGAAATAGAGATATTTACCTTTTGTATCAAAAATTGGGACTCCATCACGCAGTACAGGATTTGTGATTTTATAAGTTTTTTGAGAATTAATATTTGCTAATTTGATACAACAAATGGTCTCACTTGTCCAGTATTGATAAGCAGTCCATTTTGCATCAGGAGACCATGCAATATTATCAATTTCACCATGCTCACTCTCATCAAGCTTAATAATCTCTTTATCTTTGAAGTTTGCCAAATAGAGTTCCATTCGGTTGTTTGAAAATACTGCTTTATCATCCTTTGGAGACACAGCAAAATCAACAATCTGTCCAATATCTATACTTTTAAGCTTGATGGGCTTTTTTTCTTCAGTTGCCCAATGAATCTCTAAATGTTCTTCACCGCCTTCATCAGAGACAAGAGCAATTCTCTTACCATCATGAAGCCACGAACAAAATCTATATCTTGCATCTGACGAATTGCCATTTTGAACTACAGCTCCTTCCCAGTTAGCCATATTGAACACTTTTCCTCTAACATTCAAAGCTATATGCTCTGCATTTGGATGAATATCATAACCTTGCAAATATTTTTCTGGATTATCAAATTTTGCTTTTGCTTGAGCACGAGAACTGAAATATTTAATTGCGATATTTTTGCTTATATTGCTCTTGATGTTATGAATATATAAGTCAGAGCCACAATGATAAACAATAGATTTACTGTCTGTACTTGCATTTCTTGCATAAAATTCGGAATGATTAGTATGTCTTTTTATATCTTTACCATTAAAATTTACTGAATAAATATTTCCAATTCCTTCATGGTCAGATATAAAATATATTCTATTATTTATCCACATTGGACTTCCGATATTTGTATCCAGGTCTAAAAATGGTTTGAAATTTCCAGTTTCATTAATATCAATCCAGAGCTTCCCGGCAGTTCCACCTCTGTATCTTTTCCATCTGGCTGGGTCAAATGTATGTCTTCCAATAATAACACCTTTTTTCTTTGCATAAGAGATATCTTCAGCAGCACCGACTGGTAACCTTTCTGGTAATCTTCCATCCATTGATACTTTATAGATATAGAATAATCCTCTGAATGGCTGTCCATAATTGCTTGCAAAAAGAACACAACTCCCATCTCTAGCCCAACTGACTACATACGAATCAGAACCATAATAAGTTAGTCTTTTACATGGACCTCCTTCTGATGGAATAACATAAATCTCAGAATGTCCTTCTTCTGTGCTTGAGAAAGCCAACCGTTTTCCATCAGGAGAGAATCTCGCTTTGAATGCAATTCCTTCTGTGGAAGTGAGTTGTCTTGCTACTCCACCTTTTGCTGAAACAATCCACAAATTATTTTCACTTGTGAAAACCACACTGTCATTATAAACAGTTGGAAATCTGTAATATCCTTGATTTGCCATTTTTTCCTCCAATTTTTTTAACTAATAGTGAATAGTTAATAGTGAATAACTAATAGTTAATAGTGAATAACTAATAGTTAATAGTGAAAATTTAATAATTTATTGTTTCACTATTCACTATTCACTGTCAGTTATTCCCTGTTTTAATTTTTTTCTTTTAAAGTTTTTATACTTTTAGTTAACATTTTTATGATTTCAATTATATCTTTGATTATAGAATTAGTTTCTTTTTCTGTCAAATATTCATTTTTCAATAATTCAATCCAATATTCACTTTCGCTTGTTTCTTTTAGAGCAATACTCATTTTTGAAATAAAGTCTTTTTTACTTTGAGCATATTTTGCTTTTTACCCCGTTAGATAACTTTTCCCAAGCCAGATGACTATAAACCATTTCTATTCTTCATATTCATAACATAACTTTATAACACATATTTATCTAACGGGGCAAGTAATTTGCTCCAATAGAGGTTCCACTTCTTAACAATTGCTTGGATAAAACGAATTCTTTTTTATTTTCAGTTAAGGGGGGTGTAATAATTTAACTATTACAATCTTAAAACACAAATAAGCATTTTATGTGTTATGAATCCGCCAGACCCCGACATAGTCGGGGACGCCGGTTTTGAGTTTTCAGAAAAGTTATTTTATTACACCCCCTAAATATTTATAAAGTTTTATAATTCGTTTCGAAAAATCAAATGATTTATCCAACAAAATACTATCTTTCATAATCAGTTATTCACTATT
>JACNFI010000355.1 GCA_014384665.1 Candidatus Cloacimonadota bacterium | reverse complement strand
AAAATAAAGTTTACCCCGTTGGATACAAAATGTTATCCTACGGGGTAAACTATATTATGCCCCCAGTAGTAACAGCTATTATATAATACACGATTTGAGTACAGTTACATCTTACCATGCCTTAATATTGAAACAAGCAACCAGAAACCCATTAATCCAGCCCCAAGAAAACCAACTATTCCAATAATAGGTATTCCGTTCCACTTGGGTGGAATTCCTGATAGAACAATAAGAGAAGAACCAATAATTAAAGAAGCTAAAACAATTGCGAATGCAATGCGATTACTGATTTGGTCATGTTTTTTTAGCATTGGCTCCAGTCCCTTGTGTTCAAATTCTATTTTGAATTGCCCAAGTTTTATCTGTTTGATTATCTCTCTTATTTCAGAAGGAAAATCTCGAAGCAAAAGGGTAAATTCTGTTGCAGATAAGTATAAATCTTTCGCTAATTTGCGAGGACTTAAACGTTCTTTTAATAACTTTTTAGCAAAGGGCTCTGTATGTTTTACCATATCAAAGTCAGGATCTAAATTTCTTCCAACACTTTCAATAGTTATTAAGGCTTTTGATAATAAGTAGAGGTCAGGTGGTATTTCTATCTTATGGACGAGAATTAGTTTAATGCCTTTATTTAGAAGTTCACCAACATTTATATCTTTCAATGGCAGATAAGAATATTGTTCTATCAATTCAGATACTTGATATTCCAATCTTTCAATGTTTTCAATACGGCTATTGGTTGAGAATAGGACAAGAGTTTTTGTTATTCTTTTTGCATCTTTATTCACAATTCCTATGATAATACTACCGAGGTATTCTCTATGTTTTGGCAACAAGACTCCCATCATTCCAAAGTCAAGAAAACATATAATATTATTATTCAGAACCAATATGTTTCCTGGATGAGGGTCAGCGTGGAAGAAACCATGCTCAAAAATTTGTTTAAGAACAAGGTCAGCACCTCTACTTGCAATAATTTTAGGGTCGTTTCCTGACTTTAATACAGCTTCTATGTTAGAGACCTTGATACCATCAATAAATTCCATTGTGAGAATCTTCTTAGTGGTATAATTTCTATAAACCTTTGGTACATAGATATTCATATCGTCCTGGAAATTTCTGCCAAATCGTTCAATATGTGTTGCTTCAATTTTGAAATCTATTTCCTTTCTAATAGAACGCTCAAATTCTTTTACTATCCCAACAGGATTTAATATATCCATTCCCTTAATATGCTTTTCCATCAGCGTTGCAAGATGCAGCATTATTTCCAGGTCAACTTCAATAATCTGTTCTATTCTTGGTCGCTGCACCTTAATAACAACTTTTTCACCATTCATGAGTATAGCTTTATGAACCTGTGCTATTGAGGCAGAAGCAATAGGAGTGCTTATGAATCTTTTAAAAGTGGTTGAAATAGGCTTACCGAGTTCCTCTTCAATCAATTGTCTGGCTGCTTTCTCTGCAAAAGGAGGAACTGAATCCTGAAGTTTCTCAAGTTCAATAATAAGTTCCTGTGGCAGTAAGTCAGGTCTATTACTCATTATCTGACCGAATTTTATAAAAGTCGGACCAAGTTCCTCCAGTGCCATTCTTATCCGTTCCCAGCGAGAGTAATATGCTATTTTGGGGATTCTCTTCCCTGAAAGTAATTTCTTCCCAAAATCAATATACTTCTCCAAATTAGTGTTAGTTACCAAATCTCCAAAACCGTGTTTAACCAATACAGTAATTATTTCTCGGTAACGATTAATGTGGCGATAGGTGCGACTTATCAGTCCAATTTTAGGAATCATTATCTTTCTTGTCTTATTTTTGAATTAAGTTTTCCAGTTTTTTTACCTGTTTCTCAAGTTTTTGTAAATCTTCACGAGTTGGGATGCTCAATTTTTTCATAGCATTCTTTACTAATTCCGTCACCTGTTTTTCCAGATTTTTTCTTGCTTCATCTGATTTTTCTAACAGATCTTTAACCAACTTTTTGCCTTCTTTCTCAGAGAGTTTACTGTCTTTAGCAATTTTTTTTGCTACTTCTTCAATTTTTTCTTTAGTCAAAGCAGCAATACCAATGCCGGTTAATAGTGTTTTTTTCAATAGGTCTAACATGATACTTCTCCTTTTCCCGATTTATCCCGAATTATCGGGACTTGTCGGGACATATTTTGTAATTATTTTTGTATTCAATAGATTAACACAATTTTTACTAAAACTTCTAAATAAAAAAACATACTATTTGTGCAAATTTAATTCTTTTCTTTTTCTTAAAGTCAAGAATTACTTGTTGAAATGAGATTAGTTTATAGCTTCTTTATAATCAAAATGTGCTTTGTAAAGGAAGAATTATACCTTTTCATAAACTATCTTCCAAAAATTGTAATAACAAATATTGCTATCCCGATTAACCCCAAAATGTATCCTATTATGTGAACTAAATTATCTGGTAAATATACAAATTCCTTTATAAATTCATTTAGCCAATTTATCGCTCTATTTGGAATAATAGTAATTGTAAATCCAATAATAAAAATTAATATTCCAAATACTATTGGGATTATTTCTTTCGCTTCCATTACTTCAAAGTTCTCAAAAGCTATATTTAAATTTTAAATATATCTCATCGTTGTCTTTAACTTTTCCGAAATTGGTAGTATTCTTTCCATTAATCAAGTAGGCACCAATAGTTATCTCGGTGTTGTCCACAGGATAGTAGTTCACTTCCGGGAAAATCATAGTTGCCA
>JACNFI010000354.1 GCA_014384665.1 Candidatus Cloacimonadota bacterium | reverse complement strand
GACTTGAAGATTTAGAAGTTTACATGTTGTCGATGGATTTAAATGAGAAGAGAGTAACATCCTTTACTTACATACACGTAAAATCTCTTAGTAATAAATTTGAATTCTTGGAAGAATTTATTAAGATAGCTTTTTTGAATTTAAAGAATATTCTTGACAGCACTTTTGCTTATTTACAGATGTATTATATTATTCCTAAAGGTGTTGCTCCTATGAAATAGCCAAGATATGAATCGTAGATAACACCCTGTGAAATAAGTAAAAATATTTCACGGGACAGGTAGAATCACAGAGAATTTTGTTTCAATCGTTAGTTCACATCGTCCTGAAATTCTACAGGGCTACTGAGAATGGTCTGACGGAAGATTAGGACAGCGAATGAATAAATAGTAGATTCTGTTGAATGGAATAGAGGAAAATGCAACTTGACTCGTTCCATCAGGAGTAAAAAAGTTAATGTCTAAATTAGGCAAATAATTATGCTAACCAAAACTAAAAAACAAGAGGTAAAAAAAATGTTAAAAAAAAGTGAAACGAAAAAAAATGCTCTCCAAAAGTCTGTATTAGTGATGATAGCAATTGTTCTTTTTCTATCAGCATTAAGTGTATGGTGTATTATTCCACAGGATAGGATGGAATCTTCTCTTACTATTCAAGCTTATGATACAAATGTTGAATGTTTTGCACAAGGCGATTATACACCAAAACCATTAGAGACTACAAAGTATGTTCCTGCTGAAGATGAAGACGACGCGATTTTACTTTGTGGTGCAATAGGTGATTATAAGCCAAAACCATTAAAACCAACAGGATCAGGAGATTGAGGAATAAAAGTTAATCCAACATTATGATAGACTTCTTAATATTTCATCAATTAGGAATACTTCGTGTTCTGAATTTGGCATTCTGGTTTTATCTTTACAAAAAAAGTAACATCACTGGAATAAATAGAGATGCTGTTAAATTATTTGTGAATTATCTTGCTCTTTTCACTGTCTGGAATATCCTTATGATCGTTAGTGAAAATTCCGGAAGAGTCTATCTTTTTTTCTGGACTATTATTTGTATCTATCAATTGTATTTCATACTGACCATTCTCTTTAAATTGGCAGGGTGGAATTATGTCTGGTTAGAGATTATAATTCCTGCCCTGCCAACCATTTTAGCTGCAATTCTGTCTTTTAAATATAGTAATTATCAACCGGTAAACATTATTGATTTTTTTAACTCATTAATTCTGTTGACTGGTTCCGTTTTAATTTTAAGGTATATTCTATTAAAAAAATCATTCGTTGAAAACATTGAAACAATTTTTATTTTTTCGGGCTTTATTTTGTACTTTATACTACAGATATTAGCCAGTAATATCCTCACCTTTGACTTTTTGAAATACTGGTCATTTGGTAAAAATGCAACTTTAATTGTATTCATTTATTGGATAGGAAGTATAGTATGTATACGGAAAATCAGATACAGATATTCGTAATAATATCGTCTATCTTTCTTGGGTTGTTTGTTTTAACAACCATATATCTTATTATTAAACTGAAGTTGAACAGTATTCTTCTTAAGCAATCAGAGGAGAAAATAAAAGAGTACTCAGAAGACCTTGAGAAAATGGTGGAAGAAAGAACAAAACAATTATCAAAATCCGAAGAATCTTACAAACAACTATATAAGTTAAATGAGGGGATAGTAGAAAATTCTCCAGCAGGAATAATAAGGTTGGATGCAAAACTCAAGATAAGTTATGAAAATCCTGAAATGAAAAGGATTTTAGGAATTCCTCCTGGTGAAGAATCAAAAGCTATGGGAATGGATATAAGAGAGCTTTCTTCGGTAAAAAATATTGGAGTTTCTTCTATCTTCGATAATCTTTTAAAGGGGAAGGAAATTGCAACAGAAAATCTTTTTATTTCTGTTTATGGGAAAAAAACTTATATCACGCTAAAAGGTGTTCCAATGTTTGAAAATAACAAATTTAATGGCGCAGTTCTACTCATCAACGATATTACTGAACGCAAGCAGGCAGAGAACATCCAAAGAACATTGTATAACATTTCCGATGCTTTGAATAAAATTGAAGATTTGCACGAACTCTTCATTAAAATAAGAGAATACTCGGGAAATGTAATCGATACTACAAATTTCTATGTTGCTTTATATGATGAAAAAACCGATATGATCTCCCTTCCTTTTGATGTTGATGAAAAAGATGATTTTGTAACTTTTCCGGTTGGTAAGACACTTACTTCTATAGTCATAAAAACAGGTAAGCCATTATTTGTAAATAAACAATTACAAGACAAATTAACCAAACAGGGCAAAATTGAAATTATTGGAACTCCCTCTGAAATCTGGTTGGGTGTTCCCCTAAAAGTTGAAAAACAAGTAATTGGTGTAATTGTGGTTCAAAGTTATGATGATCCAAATCTTTATTCTGAGAAGGATATTGATATTTTAACTTTTATTTCAGAAGAAATTGCTCTTGCCATCAAGCATAAACAAGCTGATGAACAGATCAGGAGAGACCTGAAAGAAAAAGGATTATTGTTAAGCGAAATACACCACAGGGTTAAGAATAACTTACAAGTAATATCAGGCCTTCTTATGCTTCAGGAGAACGAAATAACGACAAAAGAAGATGCGTTAAAAGGATTTGCTGCAAGCCAGGACAGGATACTTGCAATGGCAAAAGCTTATGAATTGCTATTGGGATCGAAATATAAATCTGAGGTGA
>JACNFI010000353.1 GCA_014384665.1 Candidatus Cloacimonadota bacterium | reverse complement strand
CATAAGCTTTTCCTCGTCTTTTACCACGCTGTTGCTTTCTATACTTTACTTTCTTGGGCATTAACATTTTTCACCAAATAGACAAATTTTTAAATATATAATTGAGCTTACTATAAAAACCATTAAAATGGTTAAAATGTGCTTATTGGGTTATGTCTCCCACAACTAAAGTTGTGGGCTAACTTACTATTTTCCATAAGGTTAGCCCACAGTTTCAACTGTGGGTAACATGTTTAAAAAACACGATTTTAACCCCTTTTCATCCTTCGTAGTAGAAACTACGGAGAACGGGTAGGGGTTTTTAGAGTAGACTCATAATTTAATATTCCTTTCTTAGTTAGCTAGCTAATACATATCCAAACTTTAATTCCAATAATTCCATACCTTGTATGCGCTTCAGAAATAGCATAATCAATATTTGATCTAAGAGTATGCAAGGGTGTTCTTCCAGCATGGTATTCTTCTTTACGAGCAATTTCAGCTCCATAAAGTCTACCGCTGCATTTAATTTTTATACCTACAGCTCCAGCATTCATAGTTCTTTCAATAGCTCTTTTCATTGCTCTTCTATATGAAATTCTGCCCTCTATTTGTCTTGCAATATCCTTTCCTATAAGTTTAGCATCAAGTTCAGCTTTTTTAATCTCTCGTACATCAATTGCCAATTTTGTATAATCATCTTTTCTGTTCATGTTAAGATGTGTAAGTAATTCTTGTTTAACTTGTTCAATTTCAACACCTTTTTTACCAATTACGATACCAGGGCGAGCAGTATTTATTACAATAGTAATCTTATTGCTTTTACGGAAAATTTCAATTTTAGAGAGCATCGCATCTGAAAATCTTTTATTTAGATAATCCTTTATTTTTAAATCTTCATTAAATAATTTTACATAATCTTTTCTAGAATTTGCAAACCATATAGATTCCCAATTTTTATTAAAGCCAATACGAAAACCAATAGGATTAGTTTTTTGACCCAATATTCTCCTCCTTTTTATTCTGTGTATTATGTTCATCAGAAACAGTTAGAGTAATATTACAGGTTCTTTTTCTAATCATATCAGCTCTTCCGCGAGCACGACTTCTATATCGTTTCATTGTTATTCCTTCATCTATAAGAACACTATTAATAATCAACTTATCAGTTTCTATTTTTCCTGCTTTATTAACAGCATTTGCGATTGCCGCATCTAAAATTTTGGCTAATATCTTTGCAGCTAATTTATTAGAAAAAGTAAGTATATCCTTTGCTTCATTTACACTTTTTTTTCGGATTAAATCAGCTATAAGTCTTACTTTATGTGCTGAACCTCTTTGATTTTTAACCTTTGCAACTGCTTCCATCCTAAAACTACTATCCTTTCTTTGCTAATTTTTCTTTTTTATATTTATGGCCTCTAAATGTTCTTGTTGGAGAAAATTCACCTAACTTATGACCTACCATACTTTCAGTAACAAATACAGGAACAAACTTCTTTCCATTATGAACAGCGAATGTATGACCAACAAATTCAGGTATTGCAGTTGAACGTCTTGACCATGTTTTTATAACCTGTTTACGATTTTCTTTATTCAACTTATCAACCTTTTTCATCAAATGTTCATCAACAAAAGGTCCCTTTTTTAGTGACCTACTCATTTATGTATTCCTCCATTCATCTACATTTAAAAACAGAAAATTCATAATTTATTTACCTTTTTTAATAATGTATTTATCAGAATATTTTCTTTTTTTTCTTGTTTTATATCCTTTAGCTGGCATACCCCATGGAGAAACTGGATGTCGTCCACCTGAACTTTTACCTTCACCACCACCCATTGGATGGTCTACAGGATTCATTGCAACACCTCTTGTTCGAGGTCTTCTTCCAAGCCAACGTCTTCTTCCTGCTTTTCCATAGGAAATTTTACTATGGTCAATATTACTTACTTGACCAATTGATGCATAACATTCTGCTCTAATTAATTGAATAGTTCCTGATGGCATTCTTACATGAACATAATCATCTTCTTTTGCAATAATCTCGGCATTTACACCAGCAGTTCTTGCTATTTGGGCACCTTTGCCGAGTGTTAATTCAACATTATGAATTGCTGTACCAACCGGAATCTTTTTTAAGGGTAGTGCATTACCAGGTTTAATTTCTACATCTTCACCAGCCGTAACAATATCATTATCCTTTAATTTATCAGGTGCAATAATATATCTTTTCTCTCCATCTGTATAAAAAAGTAGAGCAATTCGTGCTGAGCGATTAGGGTCATATTCAATAGAATGAACCCGAGCCTTAATATTTTTTTTATCATATCTTTTAAAATCAATAATTCTATAAAACCTTTTATGACCACCACCCCGATGACGAATTGTAATTCGTCCTTGATTATTTCTACCAGCATTTTTTTTCATACTAATTATAAGAGATTTTTCAGGTTTTTTTGAACTAATTTCTTCAAAATTATACCCTGTATAAAATCTTCTTGAGGGAGTAATAGGTTTATACTTTTTTATTGCCATTTATCAAATCTCCATAATTAATATTAGTGCTAAAAACCCTAACTTAATAATATACTGTCAATGAAAATCAATTAATTCAAGTTTCGCAGGAGTGGAAATTACTGAATAAATCATATTTAATTTTTATTATATCTCCTGTGAAACTTGAGCAAGGTTAAATTAATTTCTAAATCCTAATTTCTAATTTACCCCGTTAGATATTCATCACTTTAGATTTTTTTAC
>JACNFI010000352.1 GCA_014384665.1 Candidatus Cloacimonadota bacterium | reverse complement strand
CCATCCCAAACGATATTCGGAGTTCGGGATTCGGGATTCGGGATTCGGAAAGTTTTTACTATTTGACCCTTTATATTATAAATTCTTATCCGTGGTAATCCGTGTAAATCTGTGGCTGAAAAAGAAATCGTGGTTGAAGTGTCAAATGGATTAGGATAATTTTGATGTAAAACAGTTATAATTTCAGCTGTTTCAAGTTCTACATCAACAATTGTCGCACCTGTATCGCTCACTACTATATCTGTAATTGTTTGGGAAACATACCCATAAGATGAGAATGTTAAATCATAAGTACCAGGTAATAACATCCGATGATAATCGCCCACATCAGGGTCTGTAAATACTTCTGAACTATCAAAATCGTGGTCAACAACAGTTATCATTGCATCAAGTGGATTACCAAGCGAATCTGTAACGAGACCTCTTATCCCATAAAAAACATTATCAATATAGTTTATGAAAGACCTTTTATTATACTCCCAATGAGCAGGTAGTTCATCAGACGATAACATTTTAACATCTGAAAGTTCTATGGTTACTTCTTTACAGCCCTGGAAATAGTTCATATAATCTTGTCTTCCACCATTTATTGTATACCATTGATAACCATTGGTAATACCATTATTTAGAAAGGTCATATATCCAGGCGGGCTATATACATGGGCTGTATCAGCATATTCCCGAGAAATTGATATATACCAATCATCATCTGCATGGAGTCTTGGCCAGGTGTCCCAGGAATAATTAACAACCTCTGCACCACCGTGGAAGTTTGCAGAATGAACAAAAGAGTGAGAATCTGCCAGATCCATCATAACAATAGTTTCTGGCTGCCAGGGATTTCCATCAGGATGAGGTCCGTCTTCTGGGTCTGGAAAATTACGATTCAAATCATATCCATTTGCATTACTCCTACGAGCACCTACCAAAGTACTATCACCTCCATGATATGTTCCATCAGGATTAGCAAGAGGGTTTATCCAAATTTCTATATTATCAACAAGATAAGTTATCCTATCATTAAAGCCATAACTTGTTAAAAGTGAGTCAATCAAGCGCAACATTAGAACATATCCAGCAGTTTCATCACCATGCATTGTAGCAGTATACATAAATTCGGGTTCATTCTCTTCAATATCAACATTATCAGAAATTTTTGCAAAGAGGATTTCCCTGCCTTGCTGTGAATAGCCAACAGTATCTATCCTACAAATATCAGGATAATTTTCTCCAAATAGATACATCATTTCTATGTAAACATCGTAGGTAGGATAGCGGTCCCAGTCTGCCATCTCTCCGATTGTATATGCCATTGTAAGAGGTCTACCACTGCTTGGATGGGGTAATATTTCAATAGTATATCCCATTTCTTTTAATTTTTTCAGTTCATCTGGATGAGCATAAGCATATACTTTAGTTCCAATAACATTATCAATTGAAGCTATTTTTGTAAGATTTTCTATTTCTTCTTTTGATGAAATAGTAAACTTAAAATAGATTTCAAAATTTTGCACTTCATTATTAAGTTCTGATGAGAATAATAAATTTGATATTATTATGAAGAGTATAATATTCAATATAGTTGGAATGAATTTTCTAATCATTTTTTTACTTTCAAGATTTCTTTTCATAAACCAAAATCTTGGGGTTCTTCTTTCGCCATTCCATATATGCATTTTTTATTTCCAACTTCCATAAATTTTCCTTATCCTCATTTGAAAAAGTGATGATGTTTAAATGATAAATATTACCACCTTTACCCTTAAATGATTTTTGAGGAAGTTCAACAATAATATCATTACCCTTTTTCAGAATAGTGATTTCATTGATAAATATATCTGGTGCAATCTCTATAACTGCCCTTGCCTGAACTGCTCCAATATTGATGTCTTTAAATTTTATTTTCATTTTATCTGTAAATTATCTTTTAGTTTTTTCCAATCGTTCATAAATCTTTCAATCCCAATATCAGTTAAAGGGTGTTTCATAAGTTTTTCTATGACGGCAAATGGCACGGTTGCGATATCTGCACCAATCCGTGCAGATTCTACAAAATGAAGAGGATGACGAATTGAGGCAACGATTATCTGTGTGGAAATTCCATAATTGTCATAAATCAATCTGATGTCTCCAACTAAATCCATTCCTTCTGTTGAGATATCATCCAATCTGCCCACAAAAGGAGAGACATAAGTTGCACCAGCTTTTGCAACTAAAAGTGCTTGAGATGGAGAAAAGCAAAGTGTAAGATTTGTTTCAATATTTAGCGATTTCAATTTTTTTGCTGCTTTCAGTCCATCAACAGTACAGGGAATTTTTATCACGATATTTGAAGCGATTTTAGCTCGTTCTTTTGCTTCTCTTATCATTCCATTTGCATCCAGAGAGAGCACTTCTGCGCTGACAGGACCATCAACAACTTTGCAGATTTTCTCAAGTTGGGATATTGGTTCATTCTTCTCTCTGGAAAGAAGGGTCGGATTTGTTGTCACTCCATCCAGAATTCCATAAGAATTCGCTTTTTTTATCTCTTCTAGATTTGCTGTATCAATGAATAATTTCATATTTCTCCTTTTTGGGATTATTTTCCCTTGAAAATTGATTAACCACAAAGGACATTCACCCCGTTAGATATTCACTCTGTTGAATGTTTCTATACCATATCTCAAGCATATCTTACTGGATAAACCTCATTATATATTACTACATAAATTATCTAACGGGGCAAGAAGCAAACACAAAGGACAC
>JACNFI010000351.1 GCA_014384665.1 Candidatus Cloacimonadota bacterium | reverse complement strand
TTTTTTTCAAAGAAAGAGAGGGGTGAGAGTTTGTGTCAATGAAATCTTGCTAATGTAAAGAGCATATATAAGGAAATAAAATTATGCTTGACGGATAGTATTGAGTTTTAGATATTTGAATTCGTGAAATCAGGTATTATAATGTCAAATAATATTAAGCTTTATCTTGGAGATTGCAAAACAGAATTATCTAAATTGTCTGATAATTCAGTCGATCTAATATTTACATCTCCACCATATGCTGACCAAAGAAAAAATAACTATGGTGGAGTAAATCCCGATAAATACGTAGAGTGGTTTTTGCCAATAACACAAGAATTATTTAGAGTCTTAAAAAAAGATGGAACTTTTATTCTAAATATTAAAGAAAAAGTAGTTAATGGTGAAAGAAGCACATATGTTATAGAATTAATTTTGGAAATGAAAAAGCAAGGTTGGTTATGGACTGAGGAATTTATATGGCATAAAAAAAATAGTTATCCTGGGAAATGGCCTAATAGATTTAGAGATTCCTGGGAAAGACTTTTACAGTTCAATAAAGATAAGAAGTTCAAAATGTATCAGGATGAAGTGATGGTTGAAGTCGGAGATTGGGCAAAAAATAGGTTAAAAAATTTAAGTGAAACTGATAAACTTAGAGATGTATCAAAAGTTGGTAGTGGGTTTGGAAAAAATATTTCGAATTGGGTAGGAAGGAATAAAGTTTATCCAACAAATGTTATACATTTATCAACTGAATGTAATAATAAAAGTCATTGTGCGACATTTCCCGAATCTTTACCCGAATGGTTTATTAAATTGTTTACAAAACCGGAAGATGTTGTATTAGATCCTTTTATGGGTTCTGGTACAACAAACATTGTTGCCCATAGAATGGGTAGAAAGACAATAGGTATTGATATTATGCCGATATATTATGAAATGGTAAAAAAACGTTTTGATTCGGAAAATTACCTCTTTTAAGGAGAGAAGATGAATTCAATTAACATGAAAGAAATCACAAATTATGTTGAAACAAACATTGGTACTTTTCACAAAAAGAGAATTGAGAGTATTTACAGTCTTGAATTAAGAACGGTATTAAGAAGAAAAAATCCTTATTTATTTAAAGCAAAATACATTCTTACAACAGAGGAACTAATCAAGGGTTTAGTTGACGCATACATATCTTCCAGTGAAGAGGGAATTTTTGGCGATTGGCTAGAGGGTTTTGCCATTTTTATAAATGAAAAAGTATATAGAGGTTGGAAATCGGGAATTGAGGGAATAGATTTAGAATTTAATCATGAAGATATAAGATATATCGTTGATATTAAATCGGGACCTAATTGGGGTAATAGCAGTCAGGTTAAGAGAATGATAAACAATTTCCAAAAAGCAACCAAAATTTTGCGAACAAGTAATTCAAAACTTCATATTGTTCCTGTAAATGGATGTTGTTATGGAAAAGATAATAAACCAGATAAACGAGGGATTTATTATAAATATTGCGGTCAGAGATTTTGGGAGTTTATTTCTGGTGATGAAAATCTATATACTGAAATAATCGAACCGTTGGGACATAAAGCTAAGGAGCGAAATGACGAATTTATGAAATCATATGCTCGAATGATCAATAAATTTATTCAGATTTTCAGCAAAGACTTCTGCACAGATGAAGGTGATATTGATTGGGAAAAACTGGTGAAATTTAACTCTGAAAAATAAATCATACATAAGCAAATCGTGCATGATGTTTGAAATATGTAATCTCATCAACTCCCTCCCCGAATTCTCCCACAAAACAACAGAGCAGGAAATCCTTGAAAGGATCGAGGGAAAAGATCATGATCTCTTTATAATTCAGGATAATGGTAAACCTGCCGGATTTCTTATTGCCTACAATCTTGATGAAAAAGTGTACTACAACTGGATCATGGGAGTTCTGCAGGAATTCCGCAGAAAGGGATTTGGTAAAAAACTTATCGGGCAATTTGAATCGACTGCAAGGGAAAAGGGCTATACCACAATGCAAGTCAAGACGATGGAAAAATTCAAAGCAATGCGGCATCTGCTTTCTAAAATGAAATATGAAATTATCGATCATGACGATGAAGGTAAAACTATCTTAAGAAAAAACTTGTAAGAAATTTAATTTTATATTCAAATTCATAAAATTGCATTGTGTTTTTTGTGCACTTAATTCTTGACTGGTTATAACTAATCACAGAAATGAAATATTAAAATGATACATTTAGGAGATTCCGATGAAAGAACAACATGCATTTCATAGAGGACTTGAAGATATTATGGAAGGGTATTGGATGGCTTACGAGCAGAGAGATATTGATAAGATGCTTTCCTATCATCCGAAGGATCGTGAGATACTGATTATTGGAACAGGCAAAGACGAGGTGTTTGATACCCTTGAAGGATATCGTGAAGGACTGGAAAGAGATTTTGAACAGTCTGAAAAAGTGGAAATTGAGATCAAGAATTTCACAGCTGATTCTTCAGGCAAGATCGCATGGGTTTTTTTGAATCATTTTGCCACGGTTACGGTCAAAGGAAAAGAACATAAGCTTGTGACGCGCTACACAGCAGTGCTCGAATTCATTGACGGGAAGTGGTACATTGTCCAATCACATCTTTCCTTCCTACCATAAGAGCAGAAAGAAGGAGAATCCTTTCCTGTAAAATAAACATGTCTATAAGAATGAAGATTGCAAATTATCAGTTTTAAAGTGATTGACTTTTATTAATGATAAATT
>JACNFI010000350.1 GCA_014384665.1 Candidatus Cloacimonadota bacterium | reverse complement strand
TCTAAAGATGGAATTCAATCATTAGCATGATAAAGTTAAAACCGGATAGATTGTTACTCTATCCCCGAAAGGTGCAAAGATGAATATAAAGGTTTTAGGAGCTGGTTGCCACAAATGCAAACAGCTTGAAAAGAATGTGCAGACAGCATTGGAAAATCTCAATATTAATGCAGAGGTTGAGAAAGTTACTGATATCAGCGAGATAATGAAGTATAATGTCATGATGACACCTGCTCTTGTTATTGATGGAGAGGTGAAATCGGTGGGAAAAGTGTTATCACCAGATGCTATCAAAAAGTTAATTGAAAATTAAACCTGGATGAAAAAATGACTGCGAAATTTTGTTGTGGAGATGCTCCTGTTTTGATATATGCCTGCGCAGGTGGATCCAATGTTGGCCAACTTTCTAATGAAGTTGCCAAATATCTGACAGAACAAAAAGCAGGGGAAATGACCTGCACCGCAGCTCTGGGCGCAGATTTGCAAGGTTTCATCCTTTCAGCAAGATCTGCAAATGAGAATATTATCATGGATGGCTGCCCGGTTAGCTGCGTTAGGAAAACATTTGAAAGATTAGAAATTCCTGATTATAAACAGTATATTTTGACTGAAATGGGAATTACTAAAGAACATAACTTTATCTGTAAACAACAGGATATTGAAAAAATTGCTAATGTTATAAAAAAGGAACTATGAACAAATCAATATTTTTATTAATTTCTATTTTCATACTTTTATTATTCTCATTTTTTAAACTTAATTCTGAAGAAATTCCAATAGTCAAATTCTATATTTTTTATTCAGAAGATTGTGAAGACTGCCACGAATTTCTGGAATTTACCTTACCGGATTTAGAAGAAAAATACTTTTTAGAGTATAAGTTATTTGAAATGAATGATGAGGAGAATTTTATACTTCTAATGGATCTGGAAGATCAATATGGAGAATCTAAAAATGTTCCTGAAATATTTATCGGTGATAAAGTCGTTGGTGGAATCGAAGCAAATACTGAATTGGAAAACATAATTGAAGAATATGCTCAAACCGGTTGTGATTTTCCTGAATTAAAAGTAAAAGATGATGAAGTGAAAAGCAAAAATGAAATCCCAAAAGAAACTCAAAAAGAAAATATAGTTTCAGAAAATGAGATAGAGAAAGTTCAAAGCATTAAAAAAGAGAAAAAAAACGAACAAGACAAGAAGATAAATAATGAACCCGTTATTGAAAAAATTAAATCGATTGAAGAAAATAAGCAGGTAGAAGAAAAAGATAAAAACGAGACTCAAATTAAGGAATCCCCCATTTATATTGCTTATTTTTTCAAAACAGGATGTCAACATTGTGATCGAACATATTATGACCTTAAACAATTAAAGAAAAAATATCCGCAAACCGTTATTCGGGAGTATGATATTGCATCGCAAGAAGGAATGAAATTAAATGAAGCCTTGAGTAAAATCTATCAAATTCCCGAAAAGAAACATCTTGTTACACCAATGGTTTTTTTAGGAGATAGATACTTGCTTGAAGAAAATGCACGACTGAAAAATATTGAAGAAATAATTCATTCAGATATTTCAAGCTTGAAAATTCCTCCCTGGGAAAAAGCTAAACCTATGATAGAAAAGTCTGAGAAATCTATTATTAACAGGTTTAAATCATTTGGAATTTTCACAATTATTTTTGCAGGTTTGATCGATGGAATAAATCCCTGTGCCTTCGCAACAATTATTTTCCTCATTTCATATCTGACTTTATTAGGCAGGAAAGGAAAAGATGTTTTACTGATCGGGGGTGCATATACATTTGCTGTTTTTATCACTTATTTTCTTATCGGAATTTTGGGACTGAATATTCTGGAAGTAATTCAACAATTGAAATTCTTATCAATAATTATAAAAGTAGTTTATGTTTTTTCGGGAATCATTGTCTTAATTTTTGCGTTTTATAGTTTATATGATTATTATCTTTTTAAAAAAGGACGAACTTCTGATATGGTTTTACAACTTCCAAAAAAGATAAAACAGAAAATCCATCAAGAGATTCGTGAAAAAAGTAAAGTCCATCAATATATTTTAGCTGCGTTCTTTATTGGCTTCATTGTTTCTTTACAGGAATTATTTTGTACCGGACAGGTTTATCTACCAACCCTTGTTTATATGAGTCATTTAATGCAATATCGTAATTTGGCATATTTCTATTTAGTTATTTACAACTTACTTTTCATATTACCTTTGGTTGTAGTATTCATCCTCATTTTTTGGGGAATGTCTTCTCAAGCTCTATCAAAATGGGTTCAAAATAGGTTGGGTTTAATGAAGATTTTAATGGCACTCATCTTTTTGGCATTAGGAATTATTTTGATCGGTTCTGTATTGATAGGTTAAAATGAAAAGAGTATTCTTTGTTATTATTTTATTTTCTTGTGGTTTTATATTTTCGTCTGATTCATATCAAGAAATCCCAAAAGTTCAATTATTGATTTTTTATCAGAAGAATATGCGGATCGCTTTGGAAAATCTCAATATTAATGCAGAGGTTGAGAAAGTTACTGATATCAGCGAGATAATGAAGTATAATGTCATGATGACACCTGCTCTTGTTATTGATGGAGAGGTGAAATCGACCGGTCGTGTGTTTTCACCAAAAGAACTGGAGAAAATTCTTCAAACAAAATAGCTTAATATATTTAATGACAACCAAGCCAAAGAGTTGTAAATGAAATTCTTGCCTTAATTAAATAATGAATTAC
>JACNFI010000349.1 GCA_014384665.1 Candidatus Cloacimonadota bacterium | reverse complement strand
CCTCGCCACATTCAATTTCTTCTGGTGCAAATTTGCATAGATATTGCAGTTTACTTGTTTTGATAATCCATATTTGGTTTGTTTTGTGGAAGTAGTATATGAACCATTCTGCTTTTGTAGTTGCTATTCCAGAAGGACTTCCTTTATATTCATATTCAAATATCATATTATCAGTATCGTAAAAATCTGCCTTAACTTCAAATGTAAGTTTATGGTTTTTAT
This sequence comes from Candidatus Cloacimonadota bacterium, assembly GCA_014384665.1. Taxonomy (GTDB): domain Bacteria; phylum Cloacimonadota; class Cloacimonadia; order JGIOTU-2; family JGIOTU-2; genus JACNFI01. The sequence continues at coordinate 2,530 of JACNFI010000349.1, read as the reverse complement.
ATTGCATCAGAAAATCATATTCATCGGTATCATTCCAATCAAGTAGTTTCATACCTTTTCTTTCAAAGTAATTGATAATTTTTGCTTCAATCTCTTTGCCAGATGTAAGGTCTCTAATAAATTGTTTTGACATTTATCTCTTTTTTATCATCTCGATAATAACTATTCTGATGATATTGAACAGAGTATTTGGAAGGTGATAAGTATTACTGTGTATCGTAATGCCTTTACTTGTTGCTGTTATTTCCATTTTAACCTCTCTTTCAAATAAAATATTAGCCATAATGGGTTATATCTTTTTGGAAATATTTCTTTATTGAGAAATTTCCATTCGACCCCTGATCCACCGCCGATCTCCCATATTTCCCAACGCCAAAAAATAAACTTCCGTTTCATTCTCTCCTTTCTTTCCATTCACACGCATCAACCATCGTAGATGACATGTAAAATTCATTGTTCAGGTTTCTACAATAAGTAAAACCAGAATTGTATAAAAATATGCAGTATTTACAATCTTTACACTTTTCTCTTGCATTATTAATCCTTTCGTTTTTGAAATTCGTTAGTCCTCTTAAGAATAAACCAATGAATACAAAAAGAATAAATCCTGCTACTAATAATAAACCAACCATTTTGTCTCCTTTCATCTCATTTCTTTTGGATGTTCAGACAAATAATCAAATATATCATCTGAATATTTGTCATAAATTATTTCAATGAATTCATCATATAATTTCTTACCCATTTCTGATGTTGAATGCCAAATTTGAGCAATATCAAGTTTGAATTTTCTTTCAAAATAAATCTCAACTGCAAAAAGTTGATTTTTGTTAATCCAGTCTTTGACTTTGATTAATTCTTCCATTTTGTCTCCTTACATTTTCATTAATGCTTCAATTAATGTTTTTTTTATTCGATTAAAGTCTTTGTCAAAGTATTGCACAGACTTTCTTTTTAAATTCTCAATTTTTTCTTTACCTATTTTTTCGTAAACCAAATTTCTAAAAACAACAGTAGAATGTAGGTTGTAATGTTCTGAAAATGTAAGAGGACAACCATTCTCAATATCCCAGCGAGTATTTTTTTTCGACCTTGTAACAATATGATGAACCTCAGTAGCGGGCAAACTTGAATATACCGACCTATTATGATATTTCTTCATAACTGCTTTACGCCAGAGCGAGTCAAGATATTTAATCATCTTCAATAACCTCATTTGGCAACGGTATTACAATTTCATACCACTCTGCTGCTATTGCTCTACAGTGTTCAGCAAAGTCCTCAAACTGAGATGTATTTAGTTTTGCAGTTGAATTTGTTATGTAGTGAATTTTCCCGTTATATTCAACTTCTTTACTACCAAGAATTTCTTGTTTGAAAACTTCGTGCTGTTCTGCGGGTGAATATCCTGATACTTCACAGGACAAATCAACAATAACACCCCAATAATAGCTGTTTTGATATGTTGATCTTTGCTGTTTTTTACTTGAAACATTAATTATAACTTTACCCTTTTCGGATAAAATTCTTTTAGCATAATTAAAAGCAATTCTAAATTCATTCTCATTCTGAATATTATACAACATAGGTTATCCTTTCAAAAGACGGAGCAATCGTAAGGTACTGAATCTTTTTTTAATTTTTTTTATCCTTAAATTAAACACGACTGCTCCGTTTTATTTTATTATCCTTCAATGTTTTTATTTGCATATCTCTTCTTCTTATCTTATCGTTTAGCATATTCACCTGTGCTCGTAGTTGGTTGAGCGTAAGAGTTAAGTTCAACCTTTCATCCTTTGTTTCTCTTAATAGTTTCAAATACTTCTTTCTATAAAACATCGTTTCTCCTTTCGTTTGACATTATTTCCATCCAAATATTTTACATTATTAAAACTTTCTTCTTTGAGAATTTCTTTATATTCTTTTTCAACATCTTTAAACGAAAAAGTTGCCTGTTGTTCAGTCATATTTCCAATTCTTTGAAAGCCACCGCACCGCATTACTGCTTTTCTAATATTAGGATCAATATATTCTCTACCAAATTGACTTCTCTCTATCTCTTGACGAATATTTACTTTCTCGGTTGTCATATCATCATATACTTTTAGCAGTCCAGCTATTGTAGGAAAATTTTCATTATTCTTTATCCAGTATTGAATTACTTTATTCCAAGAATTGTTATCAATATTCTTAAGAAAATCATACCAAACACTTAATTGTTCTTCGCTTGGCTTTTTCTGGTAACTCAATCCCGCCTTGAGTAAAAGTTTTATTCCTTGATGAAAAATTTTCTTATCCATTGCTTTTTCCTTCCAACCATCTGTCCAGCATATCATCTATTTCTTCGCTTTCGCTTTTTTTAATATCCAAAAACACATCGATAAAATAAATTCCATGCTTGTTTTTAGTATTTAGTTTTGATATTGTATAAAAGTTATTCCGCCAGAAATCATCATCCATAGCTCTCTTCATTGCATCCAGAATTGTTTTCCTATCATATCCTCTATTATTTAGCAACCGAATATCATTT
>JACNFI010000348.1 GCA_014384665.1 Candidatus Cloacimonadota bacterium | reverse complement strand
ATCTTTAATTATTATTTTATCCATTGTACTTCATTTTTTTAACTTGCACACAACGGACAGCGGTATGTTTTTGTTGCCGATTTCGGAGTACGTCACTGTCAAACCACGATGAAGTTTGAAGCGAGCCACAGCCGTTGATTTCAGCACAAACTCGGCAATAAAATATACCGCATGTTAGCAACTGGGCGTTCTTGTCTGTCAATGGTTTGAGATATATTTCTAATTCTGTCATTCCTTATTTTTTTGTCTTTAAAGATTTAGTTTTTTAGTGTCGGCAAAGTCAGGGCTGGCAAAATAGACAAGCTCTTTGGCAGGTTTTGGTTTTAGCGTTGGCTGGTGCGACCTGACAATGTGCTTGGCTATGTGCTGTGGGCTTTTCATTTCATTATATTTGTTTGATAAGTTTCAGGAAGTCACCCAATACATTATTTGCATTGCCTCCATCATTTTTCATAGGGCTGTCATGTAGTTCAATGTTCAAATTGTCGCAAAGAAAAATGAATTTTTTATACTTTGGTTCGTTATCAAAATCATTTATCGCCAATTCTTTCAATTTAGCAGTAAATGATCGGATACTTTTATTTTGATTTATTTCATCTTGAAGCTCAAAAAGATATTTCCTTGTAAAAATGCTTTCAAGAACTTTTCTGCATTTTGCACAAAGTCCGTCATAATCACTGATTGGTTTATTTGATTGATAAGTTTCCTGTATTTCTTTCAAGTCCCTTTTATTTTCATGCTCTATGAATTCTGTATAAACATCACAATCTACTATTGTGCTTATTTTAATTCCGTTTGAATCCAAACCATTTCCAACTATTCTAAGTGCTTTTGGACTTTCAAGTTTTCGGAATAACCATGCGAAAAATTCTTTTTCATGCGTGAGAATTATTAGTTGGTTCATTTTCTTTTCAATCAACTCACCATCTGATGTGATAAGATAGGGGTTGGCTAATAACTCTATTGTCTTTGTTCGTCTGTCAGAATCGAAACTTGAAAATGGGTCGTCAAGCACTATTACCTTCTCATCTAATTTCTCATCGCGAATCATCAGAGAGAAAAAGAAAGAAAATGCCAAAACTCTTTTGTCGCTATAGCTTAGAGTATTTTTGAAATTTGGTTTGTTAGTTGCTGTTTCATCAATTAAAACATTGTGTCTTTTGAAAAATTTAAGTGCAAATATTCTTTCCCTCTGTCCAATTAATTTTTTCATCGGCTGAAAAGCACAGATATTGAAATCCGCATTAAGTTGTTCAAGTGTTTTGTTTATCGTGTCAAGATGAATGGAAAAAAGTTTCTCGCTATACTCATTTAGTTCTTTTCTCAATGCCTCTCGTTTCACTCTCTTTCCTTCTTGAATTATATCAATATCATCATACTCTTTAAGGAAGTCATTCCATTCTTGAGTATGTCTTGTTTTGGAAAATTCTAACTCTTTGATTTTGTTTTTAAGGTTTTCAATATTGACATCTGCACTAAAAATATTTTTCTTTTTCAAATCATCAACCTGCACGCTGACCTGCTGAAATATCTGAATTAGTTTGTCGTAATTTTCAAAATTGACATTGTAGCCAATATCCTTTAATTTATTTGAGAACTCAGCGTTGGCTATATCTTTGATTTCTTCTAACTCAGTCTTGTCAATTTCATTGGTATTGATTGAAAGATTTATTGAACCCAACTTGTCTTGAATAGATTCAAGAATACTTTTTGGATCCCATTTTTCAAATTTTGAAAATGCCGATGAAATATCATCCTGAAGTTTTTCATATTCAACGGAAAATAATTGCGAATATGCTTGTAATAAATCTTTGGCTTCTTTTAATTGTTGTCCGCAGAAAACACAGTATTCCTTTTCTTCTTTTGTCAATGTTAATCCTGTTTGTAAGAAGTCCTTGGAGTGATTTGGATTTTTCCACGTTTTCAGAATATGTGCGGTAACAAGTTCTGCTTTAACCTGAATTGATTCAGATAAAACACTTTTGGTGTTTTGATTTACAATGTTATCAAGAATTGTATCAATACTAACAAAGACCGTTTTGATTTTACTTTGATTATTTGCTGTTTCAATAGTAGCTTGTATCTGCTTTATTTTCTCGTCAACATCGTCATGCTTAGGCAAGTTTATAAAATCATTAACCGAAATTTCTCTCTTAAATTTTTGGTTAAATTCATTTGTTTTGCTTGTTTTCTTTTTTGTAAGTTCGTTAAATTCGTCTTGAAGTGAATTTATTTCTTCCGTAAGCTTTTTGCCTTTAGAACCGATTATTATTCTTTGTAAATTCTTTTGCTGGTCAAAATTGATTTCATTATCCTCAAAAATGTTTTCTTGGATGTATTGTGTGTCAAGAATTTCAATCTTGTCAAAACCGTTGTTCCAATCTACACTTGGAAATCTGAAAGCGGTATTGTCTTTGTCAAATAATTCAACTTGTTGGCTACCTATAAAACCAAATGTTTTTCTGCCCTCAATAAATGCTGTATTACCTATTTTAAATGACCATAGAATATCTGTCAATGTGCTTTTACCTTCAGTGTTCTGACCGAAGATGATTGTATTTTTACTGAAATGGCGTCCACCAAGATTTTGACAATCCTGAAACCTTCCGACACCTTTTATGATTGTAAATCTTGAAATCATTATGTTCTTGCAATAATTTCAATATAAATGCTATTTATTTCTATCGTTTTTTTGAGGGTCGGAGGATTTGGCTCTTTGACTTTTGCGAAGCGTTGGCTTGTGTGTTGGGCAAAAGGCAAT
>JACNFI010000347.1 GCA_014384665.1 Candidatus Cloacimonadota bacterium | reverse complement strand
GTGCAAACCAGCGAAGCACCTCTTTCACCACTGTGGTTCGTACTGTCACCGTCACCTGGGTGGCTCCGGCGTCGGGGGTGGTGATGTTCAGCGTCGCTCCGTGTTCCCGCCGGCCCATAACCAGCTTTTTGGTGTCTATCGCCACCTCCACTCGTTGCTGCTGCCCCGGCCGGCAACGGAAGCTATCAGGCGTCACCTGCGCTATCCATCGTTCTCCACCAACCACTCGAACGTCGAAGTAACTGCCGCCAGTGTTGGAAACGGTGAAGGTAAATCCAGCATATCTACCGAACACTTCAATAACTAAAAATCTTTCGTGAGAGCCAGCATTGGTACGTAAACTATTAGTCATCATTATGGTTCTGGTGACGCAAGTGCTGAAGCCGATGCAATAATCTGTGCCAGGCACATCATTATCCATAGTTTTGGGGATAGCAACAGTTTTGACACCTTCTTTATGCAGTCGCACTGCATAGCTCAATGTGTCATCACCACCAATCGGAATAAGATAATCAATGCCCAGAAAATCAAGATTTTTCAAAACTTCTGAAGTTAGGTCATTTGTCTCGCCCTTGTATTTTTCCCTCAAATATTCAGGAAGATTTATTTGATGAACATTGCTCGGACGAGTTCTTGAAGAATGCAGGAATGTGCCGCCACTTCTTCCAATTTTGTTCACTTTCTCTTCGGTAAGAATTTCATAATGCAAACTGTTATCAGCATCTTTGTCACGAACCATTTCGACCAAACCAGCCCATCCACGCCGAATCCCAATTATCTGATATCCTTCACGGATTGCCCTTATAGTAATTGCACGAATAGCGGGGTTTAATCCCGGGACATCTCCACCGCCAGTTAAAATAGCGATAGTTCCTTTTTTCTTTTCAGTTTTCATTTTTCTCTAATTATTTTGCCATCTGCCTTTTCACCCTTCGTAGTTGCACTACTACGGAGAACTGGCGTCAAACTACGGCAAGGCAAGCAAATAGACACTAATTTTTTGCCATAGATTTACACACCTGCCCGCCGAACAAGTTCTTTGGCAGGCGGGGATATTCACGAATTTTATCTTTTTGTCCATTTTACCGCCATTTTCCATTTTCCATTTATCCGTTTTCCGTCCTCCGTATCTTTTATTGTTATTTTACTTCGTGTTCATTCGTGGCTTATAAGTTCCTCTTCTAATTGTTTTTTCATAATTTTAAGAAAATCATATCTTTTTAATCCTTCGTTTTCCCATTCATCTTTTATTATGAATTTTCCCTGTTCATTTTTATCAAGTTTCATTGTTGGGGGATTGTCAACTATTTTTTTGAAATCCAAATCAGAAAATCCACGCAACTTGATACCATCTTTGTCAAGAATAGTATATCCTCCCAAATCTTTGAAAACTCTCCAACTCATACCTTTATCAATAGAAAAATGCAGATAATCACCATCTTGAGATTTGAAACTCAAGCCTTCTTTTTGAAGTTTGTTGATAGGATTATGACAGGTAAACCAGCATCTGATGCCGATGTTTTTGTATATTTTTTCCAGACCAACATTCTTTATATAATTTCCAATATGATTTGGTTTGATCTTTGTGGTCTTATCTGCGTACCAAGAATTTACCAAACTGAGTGCTTCGTGAAGTTCTGAAAGCGGTTTACTCAAATCTCTAATATCATTTTGGATTTTTTCAAGCCCTTGCCAAATATTTTTTCCTTCATACTCCACATCTTTATATGTAAACTTAATCTGACCTGTTTTCTCATCAACAGGCAGCCAGCCGTGAGTATAAACATTTCCATAATCGTCTTTGAGATATAGCGTGAAATTACTCCGATAAAATAATGCCAGTTTTTTTAGGTCTGAATTGTAAATGTAATTTGCCTGATTCCAATGCAATTTTTCATCCATTTTATTAAAACTTCGTTTGAACTCTTTTGCGAAAACGGTTGCAATATCTTCTTTTGATGAAGTTTCATTTATCTTCCCTTTTTTCATTCCCCAATCATAAGTTGTTTTTAGAAATTGCATAAATAGCGAATCATCATTTTTGATTTCTACAACTTTCTCATTTTCTTTGATTTGGAGAGCAAATTTTTTCATTTTTTCTCTTGCCTTTTCATGAAGACCGCTTATCAAAGCATCTGAATCATTTTTGCATTTTTCTAACAAGTAAAATCCGTCATCTCCATCGTCTAAATTTGATAGGACATTCAGGATAATTTGCTGATAGTTTGTTGCAATATTGAACTTTATCACACCTGCTTCAGATAGTTCTGCAAGTTCATCCATATCGCTTCCGGAAGTTCCGTGTTGAGCAATAGATGCATTATATTTTTCTGCGATCTGTTGGAGTTCTTTTGTCAAAAACGGACTTATCTTGCCAACTTGAGATATGGGTGTGAGTGTCTTTTTATCAAAATCTGTTCCGTGTCCTGAGCCGTTATTTGTTGCAATCAAGTCAAAAGTCAGCCCTTTTGAAGTGATATATTTGCTCATCACATCAACTGCGATTGGATGTGTCATTTTTGCTTCCATTTTCCCGCCACGACGAGGATTTGGCACTTTTTTATCAACATGTCCGACTTCTATCTCTTTGCCAAATAATCCAACAAGTTCAGGTTTGTGCTTCTCAACCAAAAGGTCTATTTGTCTAACTTGAAAGGCAGTTTCTTCTGCATTGCTTGTTGGTAAAAGCATAAGTTTTTGGTTATTGCTTATTGTATTCAGAATTTCATCAGAGATTTTTCCAGCAACAGTTGCTTGTGCTATTTCTTTCATAATTTTGTCATAAGCAGAAATTACATTATTTGGAGTAAAACCATTTTTATTTGCTTCTTTTGTCAGAACTCCAAAAGACGCCTGAAGTTCATTTATTCTTGTATCAATTTCAGATTTTGCTCTTCCGCGAATTTTCATATCTGAAACAATTTTTTCTTTCATTTCAGATAATTTATTCTGCCCAGTTTCAGGATTCAGTTTCAGAAATTCTACTCCAAACTCTAATGGAAGTGCAAAGCTTTCTTCTAATTTCACAACAAGTTTTTCTTCATCAGTTCCGAATTTTGAATAATAATCAAGAACCGCATCCCCGCCATATTCATCAAAAATAGTAGAAGCATCAATTGCTATTGAAGTAAATCCTGCTTTGATGAGCCGCTTGATTACTTTTGTGATTTCTTCTCTCTCATTTTTAGAGTTTTCTTTCAAACGATTTTGAACATTCTGCAGAATTTTCTCATCAATAGAATCAACATCAATATCATCTGAAAAACTTCCTTTGCCAAGCACTTTTTCATATTCATCTTTAAGAATTGCTTTTTGTGCAAAGAGTTTTGCTCCATATTGGATATGGTCACCGTGAAGAACAATTGGGATATCACAATTAATTTTTTTAGCAATTCTTTTTATGTATTTGGTTGCTTTGTTTTCGTCAAGAGCATAACTAAGTTGAGAGCGAGCGACTTCAAAAATGATAGCGGCATTTTGTTCCATTGCTGCTCGTAGATGCCCTTCTATTTGATTGTAACTTACAATATTTGTGGCGATTAGAGCCTTGTTACCTTTTCTCAATTCATTAAATACTTTATGCCCAGGTGCAAAATCTTCATCTTTTGATAATGAGATTATTTCTTTCGTATTTGTAGAATTCACAGCCTTGAGATATTGATTATCTCTTTTTCGGATAAGGAATGTGATTGGTTTTTGAAATTCCTCATTAAGTTCATCTTCAATAATATGCGCACCCCATCCTTTGTGAGATGACCAATCTTTTCCCCACCATTCCGCGGATGTATAATTCTGATGATTTATATCATTGAAAACTTTCCACCACCATTTGCCTTCTGAAATGGATTTGTTCAATCGTTTTTCAGTTTCTTTAGAAATTTTTTCTACCAAGGAAATAGCTTCTTTCCAAATATTCAATTCTTCGGTGTTTGCACCATTTTGCCCTCTTGTCTCATAACCTTTTATAAGTTCATTATTAACATTTTTCCACCAAAGAACGGATGTTTTTCCAATGCCGTTCAGTCCAACATAAGGTTTATCAACATGAATATGAGCAAAGTGTCCGCAAAAATCTTCCCAGACAAGCATCTGTTGCTTATCCCATGATTTACTCTTCATATACTTTTTATAATAGCCAATGAATTTTTCTCTCACTTCTTTTGCTTTGCCATTGAAAAAATCTTCCTGAAATTGATTTTGTGAGTCATTATATTCAACAAGTTTTTCTGCCCACCAGAAGATCCTATCTTTTGCAATTTCCTCGTCATTCCAATGTTCTTGGACAAGTTTTTCTGACTCTTTGTGTCCGTAGAAATTATATCCTTTGTAAACCGGTAGATGAAAATCCAGCAGATTGAGAAAAGCCCACAAATCGTGATTGCCTGTTATGAGTTTGGCAATACCAAGGTTCACCAATTCCTCTGCAACCTTGAAGCATTTAATTCCATAAGGTCCACGGTCTAAAAGGTCACCTAAAAGATGGATGTTCAAATCAATTTTTTGAATATCTACATTTTGCTCTTTCAATTGTTTCTGAATGGATTTTTCCGGGAAAATCTCATGATTAAGAAGAACGGCTTTTCCAACTTTTTGCGAAATAATATCAGCAAGATATTTCAGGAGCAGATTGATCTCTCCGTGAAAATCGGGTATTACCACAATTTCTGGCAACTCGCCTGAGCCAGGTTTTTTGATTTCTGTATCAAGCTGTTCTAATAAGTTTTTTATTTGATTTTTTCTTGCCATTTTTACCTCCAGAATTTTTCTTTTTGTTTAGAGATTTATTCATAAATTTATCCGAAAATTTTTTGTATAAGAAATAAAGATATTTTTTATGTCAAGTTTATGGTCATAAATTTGAATAAAGGATAATTCTGTTTAAGATAAAACTTGACAAATAACCCTGCTAAAATTTGTTTCATACCAAAAATAATCCTATTAATTTTTTTTGTAAAAGGAAGAAGTTATTATGGTTTATGTAAAAAGAGATTTAGAAATAATACTGAAAAAACGTCTGGATGCCCCTGAAATCTTAGCAATTTTAGGTTCCAGACAATGTGGAAAAACCACTTTGCTAAAGCATATTAGCAAAAATTTAAAGTCAGTAAAATTCATTAGTTTCGAAGATCCGGATATCTTACATCTTTTCGAAGAGGATGTAAAAGTGTTTGCGGAATTCTACTTGAAAAATTGTAAAATTCTTATCATAGACGAATTTCAATATGCAAAAGCAGGTGGGCAAAAGTTAAAATATATATATGACACTTATCCAAATAAGAAATTAATAATTTCGGGTTCTTCTGCACTGGAACTAACTATACAGGCAACTAAATATCTTGTTGGCAGAATATTTATTTTTTATTTATATCCATTTAATTTTTGTGAGTATTTGGAGTATAAAGATAAAGAGTTAAAAAATAATTTTTTTCTTAAGATACAAAGAGAAATAAAAGAAAAATGCTATCAACTTTCAGACAATCTGCCCAATTTGCCAGATGCACTTTGTAAAAGATTGGCAATTTTAATGGATAATTTTATTGTTTATGGTGGGTATCCCCGCCAGGTTACTACAAATGACACCAACGAAAAGAAAATAGTATTAAGAAATATTTATATTACATATATGTTAAAAGAGATAAGAGAAATTCTAAATCTATCTGCAGATTATGAATTATCAAAATTAGTTAAAACACTGAGTTTGCAGATTGGTAATTTGGTTGTACTAAAAGAATTATCTAATTTTACAAATCTAGGATATGAAAGGTTACTAAAGCATTTGAATATTCTGGAAAAGACATTTGTAGTGAAATTACTTAATCCTTATTACAGTAACAAGCTACAGGAATTGGTAAAATCGCAAAAAGTTTATTTTTATGATTCTGGCTTTAGAAATATAATTATTGATGCTATGGGCGAAGCAAATTTAAGAACTGATACAGGCGCTTTATATGAAAATATGGTTTTTTCTGAATTAGTTAAAAATGGTGTTATTCCAAAATTCTGGCGTACCAAGTCCAAGGCAGAAGTGGATTTCATTCTTGAAAAACATAATCACCTTGTTCCCATTGAAGTAAAATTTAACTTAAATAGTATTACTCTTAACAGATCAATGATAAATTTTATTAAGAAATACAAACCCACAGCAGCTTTTGTATTATCCAGAGATTTTTATGGTATTCGCAAGTTCGAGAATACAGTAGTTTACTTTCTCCCTTTATTTTTAGTAAATTGCGTCGTTTAAATTTTTCTAATAAATATTCAAGAGTCCACTCTAAAAAGGTATCTCCCGCGAAATACGCGAAAAATACATACGGGTATTACTGAATTTATACGAACCATTTTCGAGTATTTCGTGCCTGCCCCGTTAGATAGAATTACATCCCTAGAAATCGTGACAGGCAAGAGCATCTAACGGGGTGTCCCCAATTTAATTGGGGATCGCGGGTTTTTATTGTGAACTCATTCATATTTTGAACCCACATAAATTTGTTTTGAAAAAATTTATCATTGACACCTTTAATCCAAAATAAATTTGTTGAAAAGAAAAAGTCAGAGAAGTTGCTCAATATGTGTAATAAAATCAGAGTCCGCTTTGCACCAAGTCCTACAGGATTTCTTCATGTTGGAGGTTTGCGAACTGCGCTTTTTAATTACCTTTTTGCACAAAAGAATAATGGTGAATTTATCCTCCGAATTGAAGATACTGACAGAAAAAGATATGTATCTGGTGCTCTGGAAAATTTAATCTCAACCTTGAAAGCAATCGGACTTACTTATGATGAGGGTCCCGATATTGGCGGTCCTTTTGCTCCTTATGTTCAATCAGAAAGGACAGGATTATACAAAAAATATGCCCAGAAACTGCTTGATTCTGGTAATGCTTATTATTGCTTTTGCTCAGAGGAACGTTTGGAAAAACTTCGCGAAGAGAGACGGGAAAGAAAACTGTCATTGATGTATGATGGCAAATGCAGAAATCTTTCCAAAAAGGAAATTGAAGAAAAACTTGAGAAGAATGCCCCTTATGTCATTCGTCTGAAATTTCCCAAAGAAGGAAAAACAGTTTTTTATGATAAAGTCCGCGAAAAAGTGGAGGTAGAAAACAATCTTGTTGAAGACCAGATTCTTATAAAAGCCGACGGCTTCCCTACATATCATCTTGCAAATGTTATTGATGACCATCTTATGAAAATAACGCATATAATTCGTGGTGAGGAATGGCTTTCCAGCACACCCAAGCATATTTTTCTTTATCAAGCATTTGGGTGGGAATTGCCAAAATTTGTGCATCTTCCACTTCTGCTCAATCCAGACAAAAGCAAGTTAAGTAAGCGTCAGGGCGATGTGGCGGTGGAGAGTTATCTTGAAAAAGGATATCTGCCAGAAGCCTTGCTAAATTTCATTGCACTTTTGGGCTGGCACGCTGCAGATGATAGAGAAATTTATTCTTTACAAGAATTAGAAAAAGTATTCTCTATAAAAAGAATTACAAAATCTGGAGCAGTTTTTGACTTTGAGAAATTAAACTGGATGAACGGTCATTATCTTCGGAATCTTGGGCTAAAATATGTTGCAGAAAAAGCAAAACCATTTTTTGAAAATGCTGGATTTGATATTTCAAATAAAAAAAAGTATCTGAAGGTCGTTTCAATGGGACGCAAACGAATATCAAATCTTTCTGAAATAATTGCTCAAACTGAAATGTTTTACAAAGATTTGAAATTTTCAAATGAAGAAAAAGAAATTATTTCTGATGAAAATTCACAAAAAATTTATCTTTTGTGGATTGAGGAGATTAGCAAACTTCAAGATTTATCAAATGAAGACATAGGAAATTTGCTCAAAAAAACTTCAGAAATTCTTTCAGTAAGAGGAAAAGAATTGTATTTTCCTATTCGGATTGCTTTATATGGAAAATGTCACGGTCCTGATTTGCCGATGATAATTGACATATTAGGAAAAGATGAGGTGGTTAAAAGATTGAAAAATTTACTTAGTGTCTGAACGAAAACCCTTTAATCTATTTAATAAAAAGATATTTAATAAAAAGAAGTTAAGTGTCATTTTTGGAAGCGAAGATTAACCGCAAAGTCCACAAAGGAGACGCAAAGTACGCAGAGAAAAATCTCTGGGAACTCTGCGAAAACTTTGCGTTCTCTGCGGTTAAATAAAGATCATTAAAAATATAAAAGAGTAGTATGAATTAAAATCTTCATATCTAAAAACATGCCACAAAGTATCTTTATTAAAACATTTAGAAGGTTTCCGTTCAATCACTACTTGGGAAAAGGTGAAAAAATGAATAAAAATACAACATACAAGGAATCTTCTACCACCTCAAATTTTATTAAAAATATCATTGAAGAAGATATCCGAACGAACAAACATAATGGACGAATACACACTCGGTTCCCGCCGGAGCCTAATGGATATCTTCACATTGGACACGCCAAAGCAATCTGTCTAACTTTCGGACTGGCAGAAGAATACAAAGGTCTGTGCAATCTGCGTTTTGACGACACCAATCCAACTAAAGAAGATGTGGAATATGTGGAATCAATCAAAGAGGATATTCATTGGCTTGGATTTGATTGGGGAGACAGACTTTACTACGCATCAGATTATTTTGATATTTTGTATGAATATGCATTGAAATTAATCAAAGATGGCAAGGCGTATGTCTGCGATTTAAGTCCGGATGAAATCCGTGAATATCGTGGTACTCTTACCAAGCCCGGCAAAAACAGCCCATATCGCAGCAGAACTGTTGAAGAAAATCTGAAGTTATTTGAAAAAATGAAAAACGGAGAGTTTGACAATGGTGCTTGTGTACTTCGCGCAAAAATTGATATGACTTCTCCAAATATGAATATGCGCGACCCAATTATGTATCGCATTATTCACGCTGAACATCATAGAACTGGCGATAAGTGGTGCATCTATCCGAGTTATGATTTTACTCACGGACAGTGCGATTCTATTGAGAAAATAACACATTCACTTTGTGACCTTGGTTTTGAAGGTCATCGTCCACTTTATAACTGGTTTATTGAGAATCTTGAAATCTTTCCATCTCGGCAGATTGAGTTTGCAAGATTGAATTTATCATATACGGTTTTAAGCAAAAGAAAACTCCGAGAATTGGTTGAAGGAAATTATGTAAGTGGCTGGGATGACCCGAGAATGCCGACATTATCAGGTCTTAGAAGACGGGGATACACCCCAGAATCTATCAAAGATTTTTGCGAACGCATTGGAATGGCTAAAGCAGAAAGTTTGGTAGATATCGCTTTACTGGAACATTGCCTTCGTGAAGATTTGAATAAACATGCTCCTCGTGTTATGGCGGTTTTGCATCCTCTTAAAATTATAATAGACAATTATCCTGAAGGAAAAATAGAAGAACTGGATGCCGTTAATAATCCAGAAGATTCAAGTATGGGAACGCACAAGGTTCCATTTTCCAGAGAGATTTTTATTGAGCAAAATGATTTTATGGAAAATCCTCCTAAAAAATTCTGGAGGTTGTCTCCTGGAAAGGAAGTTCGTTTGAGGTACGCTTATTTTATCAAATGCGTAAAAGTTATGAAAGATAATGATGGAAATGTTGTGGAGCTTCATTGTACTTATGATGCAAAGACCAAAGGGGGAAATGCACCAGACGGACGAAAAGTGAAAGCAACTCTTCATTGGGTTTCTTCAAAACATGCGATTGACGCAGAAGTTCGGTTGTATGACCGTCTTTTCACAGTTGAAAACCCTTTAGCAGAACAAGATGATTTCAAAAATTATCTGAATCCCAAATCTCTGGAAGTTTTAACTTCTTGCAAGTTGGAACCAAGTTTGACAAATGCAAAAGTAGGAATACATTACCAGTTTGAACGGCTTGGCTATTTTTGTATGGAGTCAAAGGATTCTTCAAACAAAAAATTGGTTTTTAATCGCACAGTAACCTTGCGCGACCAGTGGGAAAAGATTCAAAAAGCACAGAAGCAGAAAAAATAAACAGGTGTCGGAATGGAGTGCTGTCCACCAAAAAAATTGGCGGATCCACCTCTGGCGGAAAACGAGGAGCGAAGCGACGAACTTTCAGCAGAATAGCGAAAAGTTCGTCTTCCGATAAATCGGAATCCTCGTTTTCGCACTCCGATGAAAGTATGTAATAATTAAGAAGGCAGAAATGAAATACTTTAAAAAATTAGTTGGAGAAAAATGCTATTTAACGCCAATCAATCTTGATGATGCAGAAAAGTACTGTGAGTGGATAAACAACCTTGAAGTTAGCAAATATTTGAGTCTCTCACGACAGCAAATCACTATTCAAAAAGAAAGAGAAATCCTAGAAGATATGAGCAAAAACCGAGCACAAGTATTTGGAATCATAGAAAAAAAAACAGATAATTTGATAGGCAACTGTAGTCTTTTTAATATTAATCATCCAAACAAAAGAGCTGAATTTGGCATTTTCATCGGAGATAAAACCTATTGGGATAAAGGTTATGGCACGGAAGCGACCAAATTAATTTTGGACTATGGATTCAATATTCTGAATTTGAATAATATAATGCTTGAGGTTTATGGTTTCAACAAAAGAGCGATAAAATCCTATGAAAATGTCGGCTTTAAAATAATTGGGAAACGAAGAAATGCTAAAATAATTGCCGGCAAAAAATATGACATAATTTATATGGATATTTTAGCAGGTAAGTTTGAAAGTGTGTATATTAAAAAGTTATTGGAGTGCTGAAACGAGGAGCGAAGCGACGAACTTTCAGCAGACTAGAACAAGGAGCGAAGTATCTGCGAAAAGTTCGTCTTCCGATAAATCGGAATCCTCGTTTTCGCACTCCGAAAGAATCTTTAATCATTAGAAAGAAGTATAATGTTGAAGAAATATAAACATACACCAGCACATCTTTTATTGGATGATACTTTTTATATGATAACAGGCTCAGTCTATAAAAAACGGAAATTGTTGATTAAGGATGATGCAAAAGAAAGCTTGTTAAATAGTATACATTATTGGATAGAAAAATTAGAATGGGAATTATTTGATTGGGTTATCCTGGACAATCATTATCATTTGTTAGCAAAAAGTAATAAAGGAAGAGACTTGCCAAAATTCATTCAGCAGATTCATCGCAAAAGTGCAACAGAAATAAATCAAATAAATGGATTTAAAGTAAAACCTTTATGGTATAATTATTGGGATACTTGTATTCGCGACAAAAAGGATTACTTTACAAGAATGAACTATATTTTATATAATCCAATAAAGCATAAATATGTCAAAGAAGTTTCAAATTATAAATGGTCAAGTTTTCGTATGAGATTGGGAAAAGAGGGAATAGAGGAGCTTCAAATGCAATTTGCTTTATATGATTATCGTGATTTAGAATTAGGTGATGAAGATAATTTCTAAATATTAAATAAAAATTAGGAGTGCTGAAACGAGGAGCGAAGCGACGAACTTTCAGCAGAATAGAACAAAGAGCGAAGTATCTGCGAAAAGTTCGTCTTCCGATAAATCGGAATCCTCGTTTTCGCACTCCAAATAAAATTAAAATATGCTTTCTAATATTAAAGGTCAGGAACAAGCAATAGCTAACCTTAAACAACTTATATCTTCTGAAAAAGTTGCACAGAGTTATCTTTTCTACGGTCCTTCAGGCGTGGGGAAACTAACCACTGCTTTCCAATTTGCCAAAGCAGTAAACTGCCAAAATCAAAAAGATTATGATTGCTGTGATAATTGCTCATCCTGTCGTAAGGTTGACCATTTCTCTCATCCAGATATTGATTTTATCTATCCAACGCCGAAATTTGAAACATCTGCCGAAGGCGGATATAAAAAAGAAACCGAGCAACTTCAGGTTCAGAATTTTATTGAGAAACTTAAATCCACACCATACTCACGTTTTCAATTTTCAAAAGCTACTTCCATTCAAATTGATACAATTCGTAATCTTGAAAGGAAAATTAGGTTTAAACCCGGTGAAGGGAAATATCGTATAATCATTATTGCAGAAGCAGATGAAATGACAAGATCTGCAGCAAACGCCTTTCTGAAAACTTTGGAGGAACCGCCATCTTATGTAATTATTATTCTCACTACAACAAAATTATCTGCACTTTTGCCAACGATTATTTCAAGATGTCAGAAAGTCAGATTCAATCCAATTCCGCCAGAAATCGTAGAAAAACATTTAATAGAAAAATATCAGATTGAAGAACTCCAGGCAAAAATATGTGCAAGGATTTCAAATGGCAGCATTGCAAAAGCCATTCTGATGTCACAAACAGAAATGTTTGAAGCACGAAATATGGCGCTGGATTTTGTTAGGTTTATTGTGAATAAAGATTTTGAGGGAATTCATAATTTTTCTGATAATTTTAGCCATAACAGAAATGAAGAATTATTAAAGGATATTCTGGACTTTCTTGTGCTCTGGTTTGGTGATATTACATACCTTCATCATTCTCCGGAAAGAATTGTCAATATTGACCAGAAAGAGGAATTGGAAAGGTTTTATCAGATAGCAAAACTTACCGATAAAAGCATACGAGAAATTATAGATTTGATTGAGAAAGGAAAAGAACTGATAATTGGACATATAAATTTTGAGCTTATTGTACTTGATACTTTTTTTCAGATTTATAAACGAGTTTATCAGAATCAGAAGAGATAAGATGAGCACACAAAATAAGCGAAAAACATATTATATAAAGTTTGATAAAGTTCTTGACAAGAAATTTATTTATGTTTTTAAATTGATTTAGTTGGTAATATTATAAAAGGATATTTTGAGATGATAATTTCTAGGATAGGCAAGCCCCGATATATTGGGGATATTAAACCAGTAACAAATTAAAACAAATTGTCCCGATTATATCGGGACGAAGGAGAAAAGATGAAAAAAGTATTAATTTTTGGGCTGGCTATGTTTCTTATTATGTGTCAAGCTGCCTTTGCAGAGCAAACCCGCTCATATAACTGGGAAGATGGTATTGGAACTGTTTTGGGTTCCTATGGCAATGCAGTTCTTGAAAACAGCACCGAACAAGCTTATGAGGGAACTCACAGTTTGAAATTCACTGAAGATCCCATCGGTGGTACACCTCAGGCATACATCTGGTGGGTTACAGGACTTGTAGATGGCGACAATATTGACGCAAGTTTCTATTGCTATGATGTGACGCCGGGGGCATACCCGTCAGGACGAATCTGGGCACATTATACAAGTGACCCTGAAGACATCACATCGTATGCAGGAAGCGCTGGTGGAAATAGCACTTATTCTGATGGAACAGGTTGGTCACAACTCCCATACTCCTGGGAATTTGATTCCGACGGTGGTTCTCGTGACGGTTTTGTCGTTGAGGCAAGAATATACTCTGTTGAAGACTCTAATGTAATTTATGTGGACTTTGCTGAAATAACCGTTAGTTCAAATACCGCAACAATCTACAACGCAGCAGGCGATACTCCCATAAATGATTATCCAAATTTTGCAACTTCGTTTACTCTTTATCAAAACTATCCAAATCCATTCAGCACTTTAACTACTATTTCGTTTAATTTAGCCACGAACTACACGAACTTACAAGAACAAACACAAATAGAAATTTATAACATTAAAGGACGGAGAGTGAAAACCTATCAAATCCCGAACTCCGAACCCCGAATCCCGAATGTTGTTTGGGATGGAAC
>JACNFI010000346.1 GCA_014384665.1 Candidatus Cloacimonadota bacterium | reverse complement strand
CTCGTATTTCTGATTATTTTTCTCCGCCAGAGCAAGAAGGCGGAATCGGGGTGACGGTTGGAGTTATAAAATAAGACGACTTTCCATAAAACAAAGTTCAAGAAATCAATTGAGCAGAGTGGCTTTTAGAGTATGCCCATAATTTTTTGTTATAAAAAAAGACCTTCAAGTTTATAAACTTGAAGGTCTTTTAATAATCTATAAGGATTATAACTTAATAGATACTCCAGCATTTAATCTTCTTGGAAGTCCAAAGAATACTTCTGCATCTGCAGCTCTATGAGTATCACTGAAAGAATTATATTTACTATTGTCAGTAGCATCCTGGATGAATTTAGCATCTAATAAGTTAAACACATGAGCAAAGAGTGAGAGTTCTAAACCTTTTACAAAGCCTGGTAGTTTATAATTGAAATGTAAGTCAACTGTGCTATAACCAGGAATTCTCCAGCTTTGTTTAGTATCAGTTGAATCAGTTCTGCTAAATGGGTCCCAATCAGCATAGAAATCGCTGTAATTTTTTACTGAAACGCTAGCTTCAAATCCCTCAATTGGATACAATGATGTTGTAAAAGCAAGTTGTGTTTGGGGAGTATTACCAACTTTAAGATCCTTAACATAACAATTTATAGTATCAAATGGTTCACCTGAAACAGAATAATCTTTAATTATAGCATTCACATTGTCAGTATAAAACCAATCACCTTTGGAAAGTGAAGCATCAAATCCTATGAAAGGAATTGGTTTGAAATGTGCTTCAAACTCAAAACCACTATGGCGAGAATCCATACCACTGATAAAGACAAGCCCCTCATTTCCAAGTGTGTCTATTTCTACATCCATAGTTTTTGCTTTATCTTTCCAGATAGTATAATATACATCAGCCTTAAAATTAAACAAACCATCCAAACCAACGAAATTGAAACCAAATTCAATGTCTGTAAATTTTTCATTCTTGGGGTCTTGTGCTTTTGTTCCATCCTTATCACTAATCACTTCATCAAAAATAGGGACTTTTGAAACATAACCGGCATTCGCAAAAACACCAAATGAATTTGATAATCTATAACTTGTTCCACCTTTAACCTGAAATCCATTTATCCAATCAGTTTCTGAAGTCAACTCTCCGCTATTGGGGTTAGGCTGTCCAATCATTAATGTATCGGGTGCATTTGTGCTATCATATTTAGCAGCAGTTCTGAAGTGATTTGTATATTTGTATTTAATAGTAGAAAGTCCACCCATACCAAAAGCAGTCAATTTTCCTGTTGAATATTCACTTTGCGCATATCCGCCCATCCAGTCAACTGTGTTGGTGAAATTATATTCAATTTTATCACCTAGTTTCTTTTGATAATCAACTTCAGTAGTATCAAACTCATTGTCTTCACAATGTAAATACTGTCCACCAAGAAGGTCACGAACTTCTTTGAAATGATCTATTTCTGCAGTTCGCCAATCAAGACCAAAGGAAGTTTTTATCTCAGGAGATATTGTGTATTTTGCTTTTGTAATAGCACCAATCGTCCACTGATTGTTTCTGCTATTACGAAGAATACCAAGAGATTGTCTGTCTTCTTTATACAACGAATCTTTATTAACCCAATAAGCGCCTTCAGGGCCTGAGTTCATTGCAATAGTCTCATTCCAGTCATAAGTCCAGGGCGATGGTCCATAATAGTATTTCCAATCCTTACCACCGAGTTTACCGTTTGCATCTTTTTGATAAACTTTACCATATGTTCCCGTCCCACCACCTTTGCCACCAGAATAATAAAGAATTGAATAGACATTTAATTGTTCATTCAGTTTTGTAAACCAGTTTAAATTAAGTTGTGGTTTATAATAGAAGTTTTCTCTTGAGTTAATGAAGTTTGGAGAATATCTATCATGCATTTGGCCATTCCACCATTGTTTTCCTACATAAGATGGGTCAACAGGAGCCCAGTTCTGGTTGAATTCCATTCCAGCTTCATGAAATTTTGCAAAATATGCAGAATCTTCACTGGCGGTCAAATATTCAGTGTGGTCTTTTGCATACTCTTTATCATAAACAGCCATATTCTGCTTATAAAGATTTTGACCATGTCTTTGGGGAGCACCAACAGCATAGAATTCAAGTCTGTTATTTTCATTGACATTCAAGCTTGAGCTAAGATAATAAGACCATGCATCAGTCCAGGTTGCGTCATTGATACCATTACCGGTTTTTCGAGTAACATTAAAGCTAAAGGCATATTTATCATCAATCAAACCTGTATTTACCAGTAATGTTCTCTTTAGAAATCCAGCGTCACCAAATTCTTCTTTGAATGATAAACCCTTTGCCATTTTTGTGGGGTCTGTAAGAATATTCATAGTTCCACCGATAGAAGGAACAGCAAGATTCACAGCACTTAATCCTCTTTGCACCTGAATAGATGAGGTAGCATCGCCAAGACCATCCCAATTTGACCAGTAAACCCAGCCATTTTCCATATCATTAATTGGAACACCATTAATCATAACAGCAACATTTCTCTGGTTGAATCCACGGATATTTACACGAGCATCTCCAGCACCACCACCCTGGCAGGTGGAATAAACACTTGGAGTGTTTGTAAGAACGAGTGGAATATCACGCGAACCAAGTCCAGCAGTAATTTCTGCTTTGTCAACATCGGTAAAAGCAATTGGAGTTGTACTTTCTGCTCTATCAGCAACTACTGTAATACCTGCAATACCAATAGCTTCTTCTGCCATTGGAAACATTACTGTTGAGGTCAAAT
>JACNFI010000345.1 GCA_014384665.1 Candidatus Cloacimonadota bacterium | reverse complement strand
ACAATGTATATCGTTGCATAGATCCTTATGGAACTTTTGTAAAGATAAATACATCGCCTGTTACTGAGACTACTTATACTGATTATGGCGCTGCCTTAACAGAAACAAAATATTTCTATTATATTACTGAAGAATAATCTGCTCGAAAATTTGCACAAATCAAAAAGGCAGGGGGAAAATACCCCTGCCCTTTTTTATTAAGGAGTATTTTTGATTCGATCGAAATGGTTGTTAAGTTTACTGTTTTGCTTTTTTCTATTTTCATCTCTCTTAGCTGAACCTCCAGCTGGTTACTATGATCCTACTGTGGGTTTAAGTGGAAATGAATTAAGATCTGTATTGCATGAAATTATTAGCACGAACACGAACACAAATTATTCTAACAGTAAAGCAATTATGTATAGTGCTATTGATAATGATGATGGCTGGATTAGATGTGTTTATTCAGGATATTCAGTAGCACATCCAGTCGGAGATCCCTCCACACCAAGTTCTTTTTCTTGCGAGCATTCTTATTGTCAGAGTTGGATAGATCTTGAGTTGGAGGGAACTGAAAATACCATTGCCAAAGCAGATATACATCATCTCTTCCCAGTAAAAAGTTCTGTAAATAGTGCTCGTAGCAATCATCCCTTTGATGTGGTTCTAAATATTACGAATTCTTATACGGAAGACGGAGGTAACACGGTAAGCTATTTGGGTACAAATCAAGATAACTGTGTGGTTTTTGAGCCTGATGAATTACACAAAGGAGACGCTGCTCGTGCCTTGCTGTATTTTATTGTTCGGTATGAGACAGGTCTGTCTTTTGGAAATGTGGATATGTTGGGAACTCTTTTGGAATGGCATTATGGCGATTATGTGAGCACAAAAGAAATAAATCGGAATGATGCAATCTATGATTTTCAGGGAAACCGAAATCCCTTTATCGATCATCCTGAATTTATCGAAGAAATTTGGATAGGAGAACCATCAATTTATGTTACTTTTCCCAATGAAACAATTACTCTGGGCACGAATTTAACTTACTCAATAAATTGGTTCACACAGTATTTTTACAACAATGTAAAAATCGAACTTATCAATAGCAGTTCGGGGGCTACTACCGAATTGAGTTCTTCTACAGAAAATGATGGAGAATGGGATTGGACGATTATGCAAAATATTGAACCAAATGATAATTATAGAATTAGAATTTCCGATATTGATAACAGCAGTTTTTTTGATGAGAGCAACCAGAGTTTTTCAATAATCCTTACAGATCCCCAATCGAACCTATTTATCTCGGAATATTGTGAAGGTTCAAGCTACAATAAATATATCGAAATTTATAATGGAATAGGGGCTTGTGTTGATTTTTCAAACTATAAGTTAAAAATATATTACAATGGAAACCAATGTCCGCTGAATACAATTGAATTTTCAAGTCTTTTAAATAAAGATGAACTTTTTATAATTGCAAATCCATCAGCAAGCGATGAAATCCTCAATAATGCGGATTGGCTTTTTGGTGGGCTTCAGTTCAATGGAAATGATGTAGTTGCTTTGTATCAAAATGATGAACTTATTGATATTATCGGTAATATTGGAGAAGATCCGGGGAGTGGTTGGAATGTTTCTGGAATTGTAACTGCAACCAAAGACCATACATTAGTGCGGAAAGATTTTATTATTTCTGGAAATTCTGATTGGAATATCTCCGCAGGAACAAATGCTGATGATTCAGAATGGCTTGTATATAATTGTGATACATTTGATTATCTTGGTTTCCATATTATGAATGTGCAACTTAATGCTCCGGAAAATGTCGTTATTAATTTAGATGGAGCAGATATTATAATTACCTGGGATCCTGTGCTCCGTGCAGAAGTCTATCATGTTTATTCATCCTCTAATCCTTATACAGATTTCGAAGAAGATTCTTCGGGTGTCTTCAACAGTACTACTTGGACTGCACCTATAAATGACAGTAAACGATTTTATCGTATAACAGCGGAGTAAAGAAAATGAAAACGAGAATTGTGATATTTATTCTAATGTTAAATTTTACATTCGTAAATAATATTTTTGCGGCCACGAATTTTCGAGTGATGACATACAATGCACTTTTCTTTCCTAGTGAAAATGGAGCAGGAAGATTAGATGATTTCAGAGCAGTTTTTGAGGAAATACAACCCGATATTTTGCTTATGCAAGAGATAGAGTCATCCGCAGGTGCGGATATGTTACTTACAGAATTAAATTCGGCCGGAACTGAATATAGTCGTGCAAACTTTGTTGCTGGTTTTGGAACAATTTACAGTATGCTTTTTTATAAAATCGCAATTGCTGATTTAACTTCACAGGATGTCATAGATACTCCACGCAGAGATATTTACGAATATGTTATGACTATTGATGGTAATCCGATTCGTTTTTATAGTTGCCATCTAAAGGCGTCCGAGGATTGTGAACTGGAAAGGTTTGAAGAGGTAAGCATATTGCGTGACTATTTGAATTTGCTTCCGGAAGGAACTGAATTTATAATTGTTGGAGATATGAACTTTTACACAAGCACAGAAACAGGTTATCTGAAATTCATCGCTGATGAAGCAAATAATATTGGTAGGGCAGAAGATCTTTGTGACGAAGTTGGTAACTGGCATAATAACATAACATATTCTTCTGTGCATTCCCAATCATCAAGATATGAACAATTTGGTGGTGGAGCCGGTGGTGGTCTGGATGATAAATTCGATTTCATTTTTGGAAATTATGGAATAAATAATGGTTCGGG
>JACNFI010000344.1 GCA_014384665.1 Candidatus Cloacimonadota bacterium | reverse complement strand
ACCTTGCCACAGAGGCACAGAGAACACAGAGATAATTTCTATTTCTTGTTTTATTATCTGATGTTTCTGTCTCTGCAGATAATTTTCATACTCTTTTGTGTCAACTCCTTGACATGAATGTTTCATATGTAAACACCTTGCCACAGAGGCACATCATGCCAGAGGCAGATCTCATGCCGAAGGCAGATCCTTTGGACGCCTTTGGCGGAGAGACACAGACCTGCCCGCCGTACAAGGTCCATTCAGTACTACTGCGAAGGATGAACTTTGGCAGGCGGGGATAATTTTTATTTCTTTTTTGCCACGAATTTATCACGACCCGATTTATGAGTCTGAGGCTCATTTATCGGGATCCCGTCTTTTGCGGGATTAGATAGAACCCTATTAGATATGAAGTATCTAACTAGATGAGAATATCTAACGGGACAGTCCCGAACTTTCATAAACGGTTTTTTTAAGAAAAATTAAATTTCCAAAAATTTTAAGAAAATAATTTTTTAGAAATAGAAAAAAATGTCAAATGTTTTGAAGAAAAAAACTAGACTAACTATGAAAAATTTGGCATTAATTTTCTAATTGTAAATAAATCAACTCAAGTTTCGCCCGCCTGCCAAAGCTTTGTGCGGCGGGCAGGCAGGAAAAATGATAAACCCCGTAGGATATTTATCCAACGGGGTAAACAGCTGAAACAGTTTTGTAAAAGGGGTTTTGTTATCCCCAATTCAATTGGGGACATATACACCTTCGGTGCGTCAATTGACAACGAAGTGTTATGAAAATGATTGAAAGAATACGATTTAATGCTGTTTTAGAAACTGCGAAACTTGAGTTAATTTATTTACAATTAGATACAGTTATTAGAATTTACTCCTTTGGATGAAAGAAAAATCTTGCATAAATACATGCAATCATTTCACCAATTACAGTTCGCACACCATCGCTGGATTTCCACCAATGTTCTGGGTCATAACTAAGATTTTCTGCAGAAATAATCCCAACTGCGATTGAATCCCCGAGTGCTTTTTGAAACAAAATCCAGCTTCTTCTTGAATGAGCACCAAGAGAAAATAAATTAAGAGACTTTACTTTTAAATCAGATTCCATAAACCATTCTTTCAGAGCTTTTGCTGATGAATAAGTTCTGTCTTTGATAACATCAGGTGCTGGAACGGCTATAACCTTTTCTTCATCAAAACCAAGTTCTTTTAATGATGAAGCAGCAAGTTCAGCTTCAGTTTTGTATTCGGATAAATGGTAACCTTTCAATAATGGTCCACCAGTTGTTATTAATAAGCTATAATTATTGTCATTAAATTCGTTCATTGCTTGCTCAAGAGCATAATCAGGTAGCCATCCCTCTACAATTAATATTTCACTATTAACTGGTTTATCAATTGATAGAAATGGATGAATGTTTTTAACGACAAATATAGTCAGTAAAACAACAATTACTAAAAGGAAAACCAACTCACGAGAAGTAAGACAGAAACGTTTGTTCCTTTCAATCGATTTCATAGAATTCATTTGACTGGTGTTAAGTTATTAATAATATACACACACCGTCCCGATTTCATCGGGACACCCCTCTCAAGAGGGGATTTTTTTAAATTCTCCTCTAAAAAGAGGAGTACCCCGATTCCCACCTGCCATAGCCTCGCCTGCCAAAGAACTTGTTCGGCGAGCAGTTATGCGGTGGGCAGGCATCGGGGGGAGGTGTGTAATTCTCATACTCTTCTTTTGATAAAACGAAAGCAGGGTCAACAATCTTCACTTCCTCATAAGTTAAGCCGTATAATTTATAAACCATTATATCTATCTGGTTTTCCAAATCTGTTGTGTCTTTTCCTGATTTTTTACTAGAAGGAATTTAGTTGAATGTTATAAAGAAGTAGAAATTACAATTTATTATTTGTTTGAAAGAAATAATTTTTATTAAAATGGTTCAAATAATTAGTTAGGACTTTTATTATAATTGAAAACACATTAATTATCACTTGCCAATAGTCTAAAATAAAATCACAATTTTTGATGAGTATATTATATCAACTCTTCGTTTATAGGCAGATTCTTACTATAAAGAACTTTTATCCATTTTAATATTACTAAATTTCTTATTGCTGATCCTACCTGAGTTTTAGCTAGTGGGGGTCTTCTAAGTCTTTTCCAATTCAAAGCATACTCTAAAACATCATTTTCAGTCACTATAGAAGGATCTTTTTTCTTTTTTAGTTGTTTTACAGAATAAAAAATTGTTGTTGCTAACTCCGCTTGATCTGTATTCATTCGTGCAAAAAGATCTATAGTTCTATCTACTATTATTTTGTATTTATTTATCAAATCTAAA
The DNA here is from genome assembly GCA_014384665.1 of Candidatus Cloacimonadota bacterium. Lineage (GTDB taxonomy): Bacteria > Cloacimonadota > Cloacimonadia > JGIOTU-2 > JGIOTU-2 > JACNFI01. The sequence continues at coordinate 11,428 of JACNFI010000344.1, read as the reverse complement.
TTTTTATTTCTTTTGAAAAGGTAATTGTGACCAACTTTAACCTTAAACATTGAGCCACATTGTTCTTCTATTAATAACCCATTGTTAGCCATTATAGTAATTGCTTTCTTTATATCTCTTGAAAAAGGACCAAAACTTCCTTGAGTATAATGAAAATTAGTTGGCACACCTTGTTCTGTTAATACATAACCAATTTTTTGAAACATTGTTCTTCCTATAGAAGTGTGATAAGGATGTTTTTCTAATTCGTATAAAACTTCAATCAATGTTAGCCAAGCCAAATTAAATTTCAATAACTCTTTATGTGTTGTTACAATATTTCTATAACACTTTTTAGTTAAAAATTCTCTTGTTAACATTTGGGGTGATGTTCCAAAAGGAGCATACACTTCTACAGGAATATCAATTTTATCTAAAGCTTTAAAAATAATTGGTCCAACCTCTTGCCAATCAAGTTGTCCGTTTCCACAACCAAGTGGGGGAACAGCTAAAGACTGAACTTTCCATTCGCTATAATGCTCTACTAAATATTTTAATCCAAGTTCAATATCACTTATTTTTGAAATAGAACGCCAGTGTTTTTTTGTCGGAAAATTGATAATCCATTGCTGAAATAATTCTTTATAAATATATGGTTTACCCAAAACAACCTCATTATTCTTACACTTTTCTTTATAATCCCTGAACATATCAGGATATTTTTTTTTGAATTCAAATGCAATTCCTTTGCCCATAACTCCAACACAATTAACAGTGTTTATTACAGTTTGTGCTGATGATTTAGTAATATCACCGATAATAATTTTTGTTAACATTTTTCCTCTCAAAAAAAGATGTCTTTTTTTATCATAATGTCCAATGAAAATTCTTGCTCAATTAACTTTTCTTTGACTTTTTTATTAATTACATAAGCCTTTGAAATAAATATAGGATCAATTTTATCAGGAACTAACACTTCTGCACATTTTATAGATTTATGTTCAAAGTATTTATAAGGATCTTCATTATGAATCCAGTATCCACAAAATATCATATCAAAGTCAAGATATTTTAATCCTATTGGACTTTGATAAAATCTGCAATAATCACTTGATGCGTTACGATCTGAAATTATGACATCTTTTAGCTTCAATACTTCTTTGGAAATACATAAAATACAAATTTTTGAATTTTGATTTCGTCTCCTACTCAACATTGGATTATGTGCATCAAAGTATAAATTTGCATAATCATGAAGTTTTCCTCCATTCGGGATTATCTTTTTCGCCCGTCTTTCTTGAATATCGTTCATTGAAATATCTATATGAGGTAACTTTACAGCTTTATTATGACAGAGGATTCCAAGTTTCAATATAGAAGAAATATTTGAAATCGGTGTGATATAATACAATTCCTTTATATGGTCTATGGTCATAAGTTATCCTTTAATCTCTCATATCTTTCTCTGCTCATTATCTTATCAAATTCTGTATCTACGATTTTAACCTCCTCATAAGTTAGCTCGTATAATTTATAAACCATAATGTCTATCTGGTTTTCCAATAAACGGTTTTTGAACTTCAGAGAATATTTTTGGGGAGAGTTATTAAAAATAAATGGTTTATTATTTATTATGTAAGTTAGATTATGCATATACTATTCTGGGCATTTCATTATATATTTTACCATATAATAGTCTACCTGCCTTTTTTTTATTTATTCCACCCCATTGTTTAAAAAAGAATGGGATTTGAGATTTTTCGCATTGCATTTTTATTTCATTAACCCAATTGGGAGACATTGGTCTTGCACCAATACCGCTTTCACCTCCAACAATTACCCAATCAATATTATTTAGATTTAATTTACCAAGAGGTTCAATTAAAGGTTCTGCTGATAAAAATTTTGTTTCTGAAGGTATATCTCGCAGAATATCTATCCTATTCTTATATCTATAGCTCTCAACAGTAACTCCCATCCAAATATTAGGTGTCCAATTTAGTTTATCTGCAAATTTATGCATTCTTTCAGGCCGTTTTGTTAATATTTGAAATGTGTGCCAATTAGCTTTATTCATAACTTGAAATATTTTTAAGACAAATTCAAAAGGTATATCCTCATGAAATAAATCACTCATTGAATTCACAAAAATCAACCTTGTTTTTTTCCATTTAAGAGGATAACTTAAAACTTTTGGATGGCAGGTAACTTTAAAACCATTTTTGTAATTTTGTTGACCCATTGCTTGCAAACGTTTAGCCATCCGCTCCGCATAGCAATTTTCACATCCCAAACTTACTTTAGTGCAACCTGTTACAGGATTCCAACTACACTCTGTCCATTCAATTTTTGTTTTAGCCATTATCTTGCTCCTTTACAATTATATCTGATGCAATTCTCAATCCAACTTTATTATTAGAAGCAAAAATAAAATGAAATATCGGACAGTTTTTTGTATTATATAATATCAAAGGCTTTTCTAATACAAATTTCCAGATTGTTCTTAATTGTTGAATATACAAATTTGCAATATGATTAATTGGATTCTTTATTTTTTCCTCTTTCACTTCTTTACCAAAGATTGTTTCAGATTCGATTTCTTGATAAAACTCTTTTTCTATTTCCTGAATTGGTAAACCAAATAATTCCATTAATTTTTCTTTGTGTTTCAATTTTTTATCTTTATCTAAAAGTCTATTGATTGCAACTCCAGAAGGCAAAAGAATCCATAAATCAGATCTTGTATTTCTTAAATTCTCTAATACTTTCCATTTTACCTGCATTCCAAAAGGATCTAAAAATATTAAAGCTGCATATTTTTTTCTTTTTAACGCATCTGCTAATTTTATTATCTGATTATTGCAGTCATCTTTTCTAATAATAATTCTGTTTTGAGAAATATGAACTATTTCAGATTTTGTTTCTTCTAAATTTTTTATGTATTTTTCATTTGAATCGATGAAATAATAATAATCAAAAGTGTGAGGTTCTTTAAGACTCAATATTCTTTGAACAGAACCTTCATAAACATCGATGTTTTCAACTTCTTCTTCAAGATCAAATAAGGTTAACAGATTGTATTTATCTAGACTTTTTTCTTTAGTTTTATTCCCATATCCGGCAAAACCATCGAAATAAATTGTCTGCCATTTTTGCTTTTTCAATATTGTTAAATATGCTTTGACATACTTGATGAAAGCTTTTAATTTCTGCTCTGTCCATTCTCCACCAAAATCTTTCATAATTTCTCCGAAATTTCTTTTTGGTTTATATTTTAAAATTCTTCTTTTGTCAATAAAATTTCCGGATCTACAATCTTTACTTCCTCATAAGTTAGCTCGTATAATTTATAAACCATAACATCTATCTGGTTTTCTAAATCTGTTGTGTCTTTTCCTGCTTTTTTGAGAGAAATTATTTTTTCGACTTTGTAGATGAATGGTTTTTGCATTTTTTCAGGAATTTCTTTAATTGGTAATTTTTTTAAATTTTTTATTAAAATTTGTGGGTGTAAATCAGTTCCCTTTAATCTTAAAGAATTGTGATAATAATTAATTAAAGTAGAATTAATCAAAGCTAAAATGTATTTTAAATCATACAAATTTTTATATTCTTCCTTTAAGTATGTAGAATGAATTGAATTTGAAACAAAAAATTGATTACTATCTATTGTTCCCTTTAAGGTTGAACTATTTTGTGCGGTAATAATTTTTTCATTCAAAAATATTTCCTTTTTTCTTAATTGAACTTTTCGTAATTCTTTTTTTTCTGAAATATATTTTTTTGCTTCATTAATATCATAACATAGATATAATTCTTTAGCTGAAAAATAATATTTTTTTAATTTATATTTCCCAGCAATCCCAGCGAATTTAACATATCTTTCATCTTCTTTTTGTTTTTTCACCATTTTTTCTCTGATAAATGGAACAATCCCATCTTTTACATAACCAATATCACCAAGTGGTTTTATTTTATTTTCTATCTTTTGTAATAGATATTCATCAAATTTCAATAGATTTAGGTTCACCTCTTCTTTTTTTATGAATTTAGTTTGTGAAATCTTTAAGATATTCTGTTCGCAATTTAATTTTTCCAGATCTGGTTTAAACGAAACTTTAATTTCTGTGTCTGGCTTATAATCACTATTCATCAGTAAAATCATAAATTCATCATTAGATGAAAAACCTACCTCTGAACCCAAATAAATAATATTTTTAATACTAAAATTATTTAATATAAATTTTTGAAATTGTCCATGATTTCTTTTCCTTGAAAAAAGCCTATAAGGTAAGATGTAAGTAAGTTGCATACCTTTTTTACCTATATTTAGTGCCAATTCAACAAAAACGGCAGATGTATCTTGTCGTCCCGACGAAACGGATTCATATTTACTTTTAAAAAATACTTTTTCTTCCTCTGATAGCCTTGCATTGTATGGTGGATTAGCAATCACAATATCAAAGCCATCTTTAATGCCAAACATCCATTCTTTATCAAAGAAATCAGAAGGTAGGTTTTGATTATACGGATCCCATCCAGCAATTTTATGAGCTGTTTTGTTGCTCCAACCGTCATTGATTAATAATTCAGATATTTCATTCCGTAGATTTTCATCTTTTATTCTATATTTCTTTTTATCTTTTCGTGTTATGGCATTGAAATGTTTACGTCTTATTTCCAGAAGTTCTTTTTCTTTTTCATTTATTTTAGGATTTCTAAGAGTTTCCTGATTTGGTTTATCTAAACCTATTAAAGTATTAGCAACAACAAATTTTGTTTCTAGGTTTGGTAAAGCACGAATACCAAAATTTTTTTTGTTTATATTTATATCCTGTTCAATAACTAAGGATATAAAAAAACGCAATTTTGAGATTTGGATAGCAATTGATTGAATATCAACTCCATATATACAATTTTCAATTAAAAAAAGTTTTCTACCATAATCAAGTTCGTTCTTCTCAAAGGCCTGTTTTATATCTTTTATTCTCTTTCCTAAATCACTTATTGTTTCTTCACGTAATTTTGAATCTTCAATTTTTTCTGCTGCTGAGATTGCACCTTTTACTTTTTCTATTTGTCTTTTTTGCCATAACTCATTTTTCTTATCTAACTTACTCAGCAGGTAAACAAGTTTTTGCAGAATACCCATAGGAAAACTGCCAGAGCCACAAGCAGGATCCAAAATTTTTATATTATCTATAGCCTTTATAAAAACATTTATTTCTTTAGAATCAAATGGATGTTCTTTTTCTGTATAGGCAAAAAACTCTCTGAGAAGTTCATCAAGATTATCCATATCAGCAAATCTATCAGGCAATTCTTCTTTGAATTTATTATCAAAATATGCAATTAGAGATTCATCAACCATATAATTTACAATTTCTCGCGGAGTGTAATATGAACCTGTGCTTTTCCTTGCAGTGGTTTGTGTTTCAGGATTATAGCTTGCAAGTAGATTTTCGAAAACCTGACCAAGTAGTTCAGGATCAAGTGCAATCTCCTCTTCTATTGGTGTGTTTTCTTCAACAGTAAATTTGTAATTTTTAAGTATATTAATAATTCCCTTTACTTTTCCATTTTTCTTTCGCTTATCGTCGTATTCCTTACTAAAACCAACTTGCTTTTCTTCGCTAAAAAACAGAAAATCAGGAACCTTTAATATTTCTTCATTTTCTATTTTATCTGAAAAGCAATCAATTCTTTTTTCAGTTCTTTTACCATTTTCCCTTCTTTCGTAATCAAGATTTTCAAAAAGTCCTCCATTTAAAAATGGAATATTTTCAAATATTTTTAATGCTTCATTGGGTTTTTTGAAAAATCGGCTATATCTGTATGCAGGCATAAGGTTTTGCTGACTGTAATAACCGTGTCTTTCTATAAATTTTCTTGCACATGGTTTGTCTTTATTCATCTCAAGATTTAAAGTTGCAAAAAATAGATTTTGTAAGATCGCTTTGTAGTATGTCGATTGGGTTTTATCAGTTTTTTTTATATATTTATCTATTTCCGGTTTCTTGAAAAGCATATTGGGAACTAACCCTTTTTCTTTTATAAACCAGACGAATATTAGACGTGTTAGCAATCGTATTAAAGCAATGGAATTGGAGTTTTCTTGTGTTTCTTTTTCCAGTTTAGGAAAATGAACTTTTGTCAACGCCCAAAAATACCAATTAGAAAGTTCTTGATAAAATTTATTATTTAATTCTGATATATCTAAAACTTTTTGCCATGCATTATGTAACTGAAAAAAATTAGTAAATTCATATTCTTTAGAAAGTTCTTTAAGAGATAAGTCATATAGTATATCAATATGAGCACGATGTGGGTTTAATATATCAATATCTTTTATCAAAGTAACTTTTTCCAATACATCTTTATCCCTTTTTATTTTATTAGGTCGTCTATTAATTATAGAAAAAGTTAGTTTATTTCCAATCTTAAAAAGTATCATTACAGGCATAGGAAATAATTTATTTAATTCTCTTGTAATTTTAGATAATTTACCTCTGGCATAATTTTCATCTTTTAGTTTAATTGCCATAAAAATGTAAGAAACATATTCATTTCTGTTTATCTCATTTATCTCAAAATTTAATGAAAATTGACTTGATATTTTTATTTCATCTTCGGTTATCTGAAACAAAAATTCTGCTTTTTCCCAATTTTCTGTTAATGCTTTTTCTTTTTGAAAATTAACATTGTTTTCAATGAATATATCTTTAAATTCATTAAATGACCCTGTAGATAATCTATGTTTTTTATCGGATTTGTATCCCAATGTACTTAATAAATCAATTGAACCAGTATACAAATCTTTTGTTTTGAAGTTTTTTATTGATGTTTTGATTTTTTCTTTTAAATTATCCATACAATCCTTACATAATTAATTATTTTATAATAAGCCATGTTACTAATTCAAAATCATTTGTAGTTTTGGGATGCTGTTCTTCTCCTGTCAAAGTGCCATCTCTTTTAGTCAATATATTATCCAGATTTCTTTTTTTGAAATTTCTATAAATTGCTTTTATTGATTTACTTAACAAATTTGTATATTTTCCCATTTCCGAACCGTTTTTAGTTTCATCATTAAATATTTCACAAATTTCTTTGTATGGTTCTTTTTTATTCTGGCATAAAATACGGAATATTTCTAATATTTGTTTTACACTTGTGAAGTTAAAACGGATATCTCCATTATCTTGAATATAAACAAGAAAAAATGGATTTAAAGGATTAACTTTTTCATTATCAGAAAAATTATGTTTTTGTTTTAAACAGAATATTACCCCAGGTTTTATGATTTCCAAAGCACCTTTATCAAAAATACCCCATTCGGTTTTATTGTCATATTTACTATTTGGTGATGGAACAACACCATATAATCCTAATGGTGAATTTTTTAATAAATCTTTATTTTCTTGCAGGAAATTTAACAATTCAATTCGGAAATCATCTAAAGTAAATTCTGTTAAAGAAATATTTTCATCCATATCTTCAAGGTCAATAATTTCATCTTTTAGTTTTAGTAATTGTTGTTCTCTGTATTTCAATTCATCCTTATGAAGGTCATCTTCTTTTAATATATTTTCATCAGCAGTTGCAGTTATATTTACAAGAGCCATCCGATTTTCTACTCGTTCTTTTAATTTTATGTAATTTTCCAAGTCTTTTGTGGGCCAAAAATTAACAAGTTTTATTTTATCATTTTTAGTATCTAATCTGTCTATTCTACCAAATCTCTGAATAATTCTAACTGGATTCCAATGAATATCATAGTTAACAACATAATCGCAATCTTGTAGATTTTGTCCTTCAGAGATACAATCTGTTGCAATTAAAATATCAATTTCATCTTCTTGTGGCATTGAAATCATTTTGTCTCTCAATTTTGCTCTTGGTGAAAAATTTATTAAAATATTATTAAAATCTAATTGTCTCATATAGCCAACTGGTTTATATGAAGTTTTATTATAAGATGTTCCACCTGTAACTAAAGCAATATGTAAATTCAAATCATTTATAACCCAATCTTTTAATTGTTTATATAAGTATTCAGCAGTATCAGCAAAAGCAGTGAAAACAACTACTTTTTTATTAGGGATTTTTCCTGATATATTTTTGTCTAAATTATTTAAATAGTTCAAAGGATTATTAATTTTATTTATTATATTATCTTTCAAGTTTTTTAATTTTTCATCTCTTTCAGGTGTTACAGCCTTTGCAACATTAAATATTGTCGTTAGTTGGTCTTTATCTTTCTTAAGATCATTTAGCCATTTATCTAATTTCAGATGGGCAAGTTGAAATTTTAGTTTTTTCCCCACCTGCCATTTTTCAATAGCTTCTTCATATTCTACTTCATCCTCTATTATTTCTTCATCTAATGTTTCTTCATCAATCTCTAATTTGTATTCTTTATTATTTTTTTTAAACTCTCTTATTTTATCCTCAAGATTTTCAATTTTTTTAATTGTTCTTTCTAATGTAATTTTAAAGGATTCAATTGAACTTTCTAACCGTTTTAATAAATTTATTTTCATCATACCTATCAGAAAATGTTCACGAGTTAGCTGATTAAAATTCATCATTCGTTTACTTGCTTTATTTTCATAATGTTCCTTATATTCGTCTTTAATATAATTGGTGGGATTGTAAACTGTAAGTTTGTATTTTTGAATTTCTTCATTCAATTTTGAATAAGGTGGAAATTCTTTATCTAAATCAATATTCGGAAACAAAGATATTGGTTTTAATCTCTTTGGAAATTTTCCGATTTTATTGATGTCATAAAATTTTTCTATATGCTTTCTTGATCTTGCAATTGTTAGTGAATCTAATAATTTGAAAAAAGAAGAATCAAATTTTTTCATTAAATCTTTTACTTTCTCATCATATTTTCTCTTTCTTTTTACCCAATCAGTAAATTGTTTCTGGGCTACTCTTAATGTCTGTCCGATATCGCTAATACCACAAGAATTATATAAAGCTCCGTCTTTCTCTTCTGTAATTAAATATATTTGATTTCTTAAATCTTTAAGAGTGTTATTTACCGGTGTAGCAGATAAAAGTAAAATTTTTGTTTTAATTCCCTCTTTTATTACTTCATCAATAAGTTTACCATATCGAGTTTTTGCAATGCTATCATCTTCTCTTTTTCTTTCTTTGATATTGTTTTTAAAATTATGAGATTCATCAATTACAATCAGGTCGTAATTACTCCAATTTAATTTTGATAAATCTATCCCTCCAGACATACCATTTTCTCTGCTTAAATCAGTATGTGCCAATATGTCATAATTAAATCTGTCACTTCTAAGAATATTTGTATCGTAGTTTTCTTTATATAATGACCAATTTTCAAACAATTTTTTAGGACATAAAACCAAACACCGATAATTTAATAATTCAAAATATTTAATAACTGCTAATGCTTCAAATGTTTTTCCAAGTCCTACACTATCAGCAATAATACAACCGTTATATTCCTGAATTTTATTGATGGCTCCTTTTACACAATCTTTTTGAAAGTCAAAAAGCACCTCATTCCATACCTTTGTTTCAAAAAAACCTATACTTTGGTTTAAAATACCTCTATCTATTTGCTCATCCAAATATTTTTCAAAAATATGATAAAGTGTTTTAAAATAGATAAATTCTGGTGAATTGTCTTGATAAAGTTTTTCAATGTATTTTAGCACTTTCTCTTTTACATCTTCAACATTTTCTGAGTTCCAAATCTGGTTGAACCATTGTTTTAAATCCTGTATATCACGCTTATCATTTAATTCAAGGTTTAATTCAATGTTTGGTTTTACCCCAAAACCTAAACCATTTTTAGTAAAATTTGAGCTACCCATTATAGCATGTTCTGTATCATTTGGATTTTTAATATGATACATTTTACCATGTAGAAAATTAGATTTAATCATTGAGCGTATATTAACCTTTTTTCTTATCCATTCTGCACAACCTTTTGCGATCCTACTTTGTTGAATTCTATTTTCAGTTGGTATTGTCAAATTATTGTCTTCTATTTTAAATACCCTTTTCGCTTTGTCTTTATTAACTTCTGAAATGAAGGCTGGTTCCCCAAAAATAAAATTCAATTTTTCAATATTTTCAAATTTATCTTTTAATGTTTCATATGCATAAATTGTAAAATAAGCTGATACAATAGATAAGTTTGAATCTTTCTCTATTTTTTCCTTTAAAAAATCACCCACTTTACCGCTTTTATTATTATCCCAAATGCTTGAAGATTTATTATCCATACATCACCTCTTTTCGTTGTTTTGTATAAACACAATGGTCAATATTTTTCATTATTATTCCATTTTACATATCCTAGAAATTTTGTTTAGGATATTTCTGTATGATATTAACTTAGATAAAAATCTCTTTTTATTTGTCAACTATTTCACTCAACCTCCCTTCCTCATACACCTTAAACCGAGGGACTTTCGTCGTATCCCTATGCCATTTCACTAACTTAATTTCATCATTAACTATTTCAATGTTTGTAATGCCATCAGTATAAAGTCCACAAGCTATGTAAAATAGCGAAGCAAAAATGTCTTGATACAAGTATCCATAAATAATTATTATTTTTTTAATTTATTTGCTTATGCTAACAATAAATGATAGTAACTTTTATTCAAAATCATTATCATACGAAATTTAATCTGTTATCTCGCTTTTTTATCTGTAGGTTGAAATTTATGACGAATTCGGATTGTAAATATATATCCTTCATAAACTCCCCAGCCAATTATGACGCCAAGAACTGCTCCACCAACAACATCAATAGGATAGTGTACCCCAACATAGATACGGGAAAAACCTATAATAGCAGCAAATCCAAAAAAGTATGCTGTTCTTTTTCTATAAAAACAGGTAAACAATGTTGCAAGAGCGAACATATTAGAAGCATGATTTGAAGGGAAAGCATAGGATGTGTTATAACCAAGCAAGAATCTTCCTCCTTCTATAAGAGCAGAAGGGTTACAAGGACGAATCCGACCGAATAGAGGTTTGAGTATTCTATAAGCTATTGAATCTGAGAGAAGAACAGCAATAACCGCAAGTCCAAGTACCAACAAAGCTTTTTTATGCTCTAATTTAATGAAAATTGCAATTGCAATAATACCCGGAATAACCCAGAATTTGAGTTCAGTGATGAAAGGAAAAATCAAATCAAAAAACGGATTTGCAATATCTCTATTAAAAAACAAAAAGAGATTCCCATCAAAGTTGTTAATCAATTCTAACATTGGAGTATCTGAAAGTTATTAATGATTGGATTGTTATGGCATAAATTAAATTAATTCAAGTTTCGCAGTTTTTAAAACATCATAAATCGTCTTCTTTCAATTATTGTCATATCCCCGCGTCTGCGGGGCTCGCTGTCATAATGGCTAAAGCCGTCATAACGCTTCGCTGTCAAAAT